>NZ_RZPQ01000282.1:0-6700 GCF_003999135.1 Mesorhizobium sp. M7A.F.Ca.CA.004.06.1.1
ACCCACGAGCGCGCCCGGTTCCTGATCATCGACGACCATCCGCTGTTTCGCGAGGCGCTGCACAGCGCCGTGCAGATGGCCTATCCGGAAGTCGACACGGTGGAGGCGCGCTCGATCACCGAGGCGCTCGATCTTCTGGCCGATGCCAAGCCGTTCGACCTCGCGCTTCTCGACCTCTCGATGCCCGACGTGCACGGTTTTGACGGGCTGCTGCAACTCCGGACCCGCTATCCGCGCCTGCCCGTGGTCATCGTCTCAGGCTATGAGGAGCCGAAGATCATTTCTGAGGCGCTGTCCTACGGCGCTGCCGGCTTCATCCCGAAATCGGCGCGCAAGAGCGACCTCGCCGCCGCCATACGCTCGGTGATGGAAGGCGCGATCTATGTGCCGGAAACCTATGAAGGCCGCACGCCGGACGCCGAAAGCGTCGACCGCGCCGACATGGTGCAGCGCCTGTCGACGCTGACGCCGCAGCAATTGCGCGTGCTGCAGATGCTGCGCCAGGGTCTCCTCAACAAGCAGATCGCCTACGAGCTGCAGGTGGGCGAGACGACTGTGAAGGCGCATGTCTCGGAGATATTGCGCAAGCTCAATGTCTATAGCCGCACGCAGGCGGTGATCGAGGTGTCGAAGCTGGACAATGCGGAGCTGTTTCGGGACCAGGCGGGATTTTGAGCTTTGCTGCGCTCGGCCCTCTGGAGATAAATGACCAGCTAAGCCAGCAAATGCGCCAGCAGCGCCCTTAGTTGTGCCGGTTTCAGCGGCTTGCGCATCAGTTCGATGCCGCCGGAGCGGGCGGCTTTGGCGACTGCTTCCGAACTGTCGGCGGTGACGATCAGCGCCGGCACGGCGCGGCCGAGATAGTCGCGGACTTCAGCGATGGTCGTGGTACCGAGATCGCCGCCGTCGAGATGCTGGTCGGCAATGACGATGTCGGGCACCCAGTCGGTGTCGCCAAGCATGTCGAGCGCATCGTCGGTCGAGGTCGCGGCCCGCACCAGGCATTGCCAGCGTTCGAGCAGGAAGGTCATGGCCTGCAGCACCTCGATATCGTTCTCGACCAGCAGCACCTTGGTGCCGAACAGGCCATAGCCGCGCGGCCGTTCCATGTCGGCAACGCTGGCGATGGCATCGGCTGGCGCACCGATGCCGACCGGAACATCGATGTGGAAGATCGTGCCGCGTCCGACCTTCGACGAGAATGTCACGGGATGGCCGAGCGCGCTGGCCATGCGGCGCACGATGGCGAGCCCGAGCCCGAGACCGCCACCGTCCAGTTCGGCATTGGCCGGCGAGGTGCCGCGATGGAATTCCTCGAACACCGCCTCGCGCTGGTCGTCGGGAATGCCGCAGCCCGTATCGGCGACGTCGATGCGGATGGTGTCGCCGCGATGTCTGGTGCCGACAAGCACGCCGCCCGAGCGTGTATAGCCCAGCGCGTTGGAAAGAATGTTCTGCAGGATGCGGCGCAGCAGCGTGCGGTCGGAGCGGACCACGGCGTGGACCGGCCGGAATTTCAGCGACAGGCCTTTCATCTCCGCCACCGGCAGGAAATCCGAGCGGAGCGACGAGAACAGCGCCTCCAGGCTGACGTCGCCTATGTCGGGCTGCACCACGCCGGCATCGAGCTTTGAGATGTCGAGCAGGGTTCTAAGCAGGTCCTCCATCGTCTCCAGCGAGCGCTCGACCTGCCGCACCAGTTTCTTGCCCTCGTCACTGGTCTGAACTTCGGCGAGCGCCGAAACCGAGAGATGGGCCGCGTTCAGCGGCTGCAGCACGTCGTGG
Source organism: Mesorhizobium sp. M7A.F.Ca.CA.004.06.1.1 (assembly GCF_003999135.1). NCBI lineage: Bacteria > Pseudomonadati > Pseudomonadota > Alphaproteobacteria > Hyphomicrobiales > Phyllobacteriaceae > Mesorhizobium > Mesorhizobium sp. M7A.F.Ca.CA.004.06.1.1. Next base: position 1,786 of record NZ_RZPQ01000282.1, read on the forward strand.
CTGGCAGCGGCGAGGAAACGGGTTTTCGACAGGTTCGCCAGTTCGGCGTTTTCCTTGGCGGCGCTGAGGTCGATGTTCGACTGCTCCAGCCGGCGCAAGGTCGAGTGCAGTTCCTCGGTGCGGGTGCGCACCCGGTTTTCCAGCGAGATCGCGGTCTGGAACAGCGAAAAGGCGTTGCCTTGCTGGTCCATAGAGCGCTCGACGCGGCTGACCAGTGCCGCGTTGATCTTCTTCAGCTTTTCAAGATCGTTTATGTCCCTCAGCGGCATCTTGTTTGCGCCGTCCTATTCCGCCGCCTGGCGCTCGCCAAAGGCGATGCCGGTGAAAGTCTGGTTCAGATGCATCGACCGGTACTGTTCGCCATAGGTGCCGAAGCCGATGACATTGTTGACCCGGTAGAGTTCCGAGATCTCGCGAAATACCTGCCGATTGCGCGCGTCCAGCCGGCGCAGCACGCAGTCGAAGCCGAGGATCATGTCGATACCGCCAAGCCTCTCCTCGACATCGCGCAGGGCGGCGCGCGTCGATTCGACCATGTCCTTGGGTTGAGCGATCGACAGCACAACGCCATCGTCTATGGCGCAGAAGAACGACAGCGAGCCGTCGGCATGCATCTTCTGGATCGACCGGCAATAATATTGGCCGCCCACCTTCACCACCACGGGATGCGAGGCGAAGCTCAGTGGCGTCAGCATCTGCGCGACGATGCCGACGGACGCGGAATATTCCTGCGCCGCATTGGTGGCATTGAACTCGCGCACGATGCGGTGATCGGGATCGGAAGCCGTCACCACCAGTTTTTCATCGGTGGGAACGAAATTGTCGGTCTTGAAGACATGGAAGGGAATTTCGGTCGATATCAGCACGATGATGGCGCTGTCGGAGGTGACCTTGCCGTTCGAGATCAGGCGCGTCGTCTCGAATTTCAGATCGTCGCCGGCGGAGCCGCCAAGCAGCGGAATGTCGTCGAGGCCCCAGTGGATGGCTGAACTCACCGCTTCTTCGGCATAAGAGAGCCCGTCGATGAAGCAGAGCGCGAAAGTGCCTTTGGTCCGATCGCAACCAGGGCGCGCGCGCAGCGATCGCCGCAGGGTCTCCACCTCGCCGGTGATCCTGTCCATACCCGACGAGGACAGATTTTCGACCATCACGCTGACGGCGGTGAACGCGGTGGACGGAAGCAGCATGGCCAGCACATGGCCATCCTCGAGACCTTGCGGCGTGATCTCGCCGGCAGTCGAACAGCCGGCGTGGTGGAGCGCCGGTGCGTGGGTCATGAGCGCCTGGGAAAGGGCGCTGGCTTCGACCAGGCTCTGGGAAAAGAACAGCAGGGCAAAGCCTGCGTCGATGGCGGCTGCTTCCAGTGCGATCGCCTTGGCGAACGCCTCCATGTCGGGCTCGTCCGTAGTGAGCGCCGACAGGCCGCATGCATAGCGCGTCTGTGAATTGGCCAGCGATGTTCTCCGCATTTCCTCCGACGCTTTTTTGTGCGCGGCTGTTTTTAAATGCTTCTGGCGCGCGGGCGTCGACCGACATTGTTGCCTTCAATCGGCGGTTTGGCAATGGGGCCACCGGCACCGCATGTTTGGGCGCGGCCATGACCGAAAGTACAATGTTCCGCGTTTGCGACGTGCTGTTTTTTGTCCGATGTGCGGTGTACGAATAATGCACCACCGAAGCGCGAATACCGCGTCGGCAGCGTGGATACCAAGGTTGATACCCAGGGAGGGACCATGTCGGACGTTTCGTTGATGGTGAACGGAAAGCGGGTCAGCGGTGCTGCCGAGGACCGAACACTTCTGGTTCACTTCCTGCGGGAAAATCTCGGCCTTACCGGCACGCATGTCGGTTGCGACACCTCGCAATGCGGTGCCTGCGTCGTCCACGTCGATGGCAAGGCGGTCAAATCCTGTACGATGCTCGCGGTGCAGGCCTCCGGCTCCACCGTGCTGACGATCGAGGGCCTGGCCAATGGCGCCGACCTGCATCCGGTGCAGGCCGCCTTCAAGGAACATCACGGGCTGCAATGCGGCTTCTGCACGCCGGGCATGATCATGACGGCGACCGACATGATCAGCCGCCACCCCGAAGGGCTCGACGAGGCGACGGTGCGTGCCGAGCTCGACGGCAACATCTGCCGCTGCACCGGCTACCACAACATCGTCAAGGCGATCCTCGCCGCATCGACGACGATGAAGGGGTCCAAGGGTAAGGCGAGACAAGCTGCTTAGGCAAGGGAATAAGGGAGTAGGGCAGTAGGGGAGTAGGGCAAAAAGGCCAACGCAACGAGGCCCTTTTTCCCTAGTCCCTTACTCCCTACTGCCCTACTCCCATAATTCCGGAGGAATTTCTGATGGGCATTGAAGGTGTTGGCGCTCGGGTCGCGCGCAAGGAAGACAAACGGTTCATCACGGGCGCCGGCCGCTATGTCGACGACATGGTGGTTCCCGGCATGAAGCACGCCGCCTTTGTGCGCAGTCCGCACGCGCATGCGCAGATCAAGAAGATCGATGTGAAGAAGGCCCAAGGCATGCCCGGCGTCATCGGCGTGCTGACCGGCAAGGAACTCAAGGCCGACGGCATCGGCAATCTCATCTGCGGTTGGATGATCCACTCCAAGGACGGCTCGCCGATGAAGATGGGAGCGTGGTCGCCACTCGCCTTCGACCGGGTCCGTTATGTCGGCGACGCCGTCGTCATCGTCGTCGCCGAGACCAAGGGGCAGGCGCGCGACGCCGCCGAGGCGGTCGAGATCACCTACAAGGAGCTGAAGGCCGTCGTCGATGCCTCCAAGGCGATGGACAAGGGTGCGCCGCAAATCCACCCCGAAGCGGACAACAATCTGATCTTCGACTGGGACATCGGCAATGCCGACGACACCGCGGCGGCTTTCGGGAAGGCAGCCCATGTCGTCAAGATGGACATCATCAACAACCGGCTGGTGCCCAATGCCATGGAGCCGCGCGCCGCACTTGGCCATTACGACAAGGCCGAGGATCACTATACCTGCTGGACGACCTCGCAGAACCCGCATGTGGCGCGGCTGGTGATGAGCGCCTTCTACAATGTCGCGCCGGAAAACAAGCTGCGCGTGATCGCGCCCGATGTCGGCGGCGGCTTCGGCTCGAAGATCTACATCTATCCCGAAGAGATCGTCTGCCTGTGGGCGTCGAAGAAGACCGGCGTGCCGGTCAAATGGGTGGCCGACCGGACCGAGAGTTTTCTGACCGATGCGCATGGCCGCGACCATCACACCCATGCTGAAATGGCCTTCGACAAGGACCACAGGATCCTCGGCCTGAAGGTGGAAACCCAAGCCAATCTCGGCGCCTACATGTCGCTGTTTTCATCGGCGACGCCGACCTATCTCTATGCGACTCTGCTGTCGGGCCAGTACAACATCCCGGCCATCCACGCCAATGTGAAGGCGATCTACACCAACACCGCGCCCGTCGATGCCTATCGCGGGGCAGGGCGGCCGGAAGCGACCTTCGTCATGGAGCGTATGATGGAGACGGCGGCCCGCCAGTTCGGCGTTTCGCCGGCTGAGTTGCGGCGCAAGAACTTCGTCACCTCGTTTCCGCATCAGACGCCGGTCATCATGTGCTATGACGCCGGCGACTATGCCGCTTCGCTCGATGCGGCAATGCAGGCGTCGGATTATGCCGGCTTCGCCAAGCGCAAGGCCGCCGCCGCCAACAAGGGGCTGCTGCGCGGCATCGGCATGAGCTGCTACATCGAGGCCTGCGGCATCGCGCCGTCTGCGGCCGTCGGCTCGCTCGGCGCCGGTGTCGGCCTTTGGGAATCGGCGGAAGTGCGCGTCAACGCGGTCGGCACGATCGAGGTGCTGACCGGCTCTCACAGCCACGGCCAGGGCCATGAGACGACCTTCGCGCAACTGGTCAATGAGCGCTTCGGCGTGCCGCTCGATTCGGTCTCGATCGTGCATGGCGATACCGACAAGGTGCAGATGGGCATGGGCACCTATGGCTCGCGCTCGGGTGCGGTCGGGATGTCAGCCATCGTCAAGGCGCTCGACAAGGTAGAGGCCAAGGCCAAGAAGATCGCGGCGCACCTGCTCGAGGCCGACGAAGGCGACATCATCATCGAGAACGGCGCGCTGAAGGTGGCCGGCACCGACAAGAACGTGCCGTGGTTCCAGATGGCGCTGGCCGCCTACACTGCCCACAACCTGCCGGGCGGCATGGAGCCCGGGCTCAAGGAGACGGCGTTCTACGATCCGTCGAATTTCACCTTCCCGGCGGGCTGCTATATCTGCGAGGTCGAGGTCGACCCGGAAACCGGCGTGACCGAGATCGTCCAGTTCGTCGCCGCCGACGATTTCGGCAACATCATCAATCCGATGATCGTCGAGGGCCAGGTGCATGGCGGGCTGGCGCAAGGCATTGGCCAGGCACTGCTCGAAGGCGCCCATTACGACAACAGCGGACAATTGCTGACCGCGAGCTACATGGACTACACCATGCCGCGCGCCGGCGATCTGCCGTCGTTCAAGGTCTCGACCTCGAACACGCCTTGCCCGGGCAATCCGTTGGGGATCAAGGGTTGCGGCGAGGCCGGCGCGATCGGCTCGCCGCCGGCGGTGATCAACGCTATCACCGACGCCATCGGCAGCAACGATCTTGCCATGCCGGCTTCGCCGTCCACCGTGTGGGCCGCGATCCGCGCGACGAAACATTGAACGCGAATGGCGAATAGGGGTAGCGAATAGGGAAGAGAATGTTCGCTACTTCCTGCTCGCTCTTTCACCCAGGGGAGAAAGACAAATGTACGCAGTCAACTATCATCGCGCCGCCTCGGTCGCCGATGCCGCCAAGCTGATCAAGACCGGCGACGCCAAGCTGCTTTCGGGCGGTATGACGCTGATCCCGGCGATGAAGACGCGGCTTGCCGC
>NZ_RZPQ01000283.1:0-6654 GCF_003999135.1 Mesorhizobium sp. M7A.F.Ca.CA.004.06.1.1
TTAAATCGCGTCGGCGCCGATCGCCGCCAGCGCGGCGCGTGCCACGTCGAAATCCTGCTCGCCGGTTCCCGAACCGACACCGATGGCGCCCGCCAGGCGGCCATCGAAGCGGATCGGCAGGCCGCCAGGCAAATTGGTCACGCCGCCCTGTGAGGCGATCCCAGCCAAGGTTGCTGCTTCGGGCGCCATGCCGCCGGTGGCGGCGTTGATCGACGCCGCCGTGCGCGCCTTTGCCCGCGCCGTGTGCAGGCTCAGGAACCGTGCGCCGTCCATACGCAGGCTGGCGATGGTCTCGCCGCTTGCATCGACAACCACAAGACATTGCGGCACCCCTATCGTGACGGCGCGTGCGGCTCCGGCAGCCACGGCTTTCAACGCGCCGTCATGCGTGAGGCTGATGGTCTTTCGAAACATCGCTATGCCTTTACTGTTTTGGAATTTGCTGAAGGAGTTCAGGTGCTTTCGCGCTCGACGACGCGATACCCGGTCAGGATGATTTCCTGTTCGTGCTTCTTTTCGCCGCCGCGGATGATCTGGATAAGCCTGCGGGCAGCTTGTTGTCCGATGCCATAGCAGTCCACGTTCACGGTTGTGATGCCGGGATGGCAGAAGGCGGCAACCTCATAGTCGCCAAAGCCGGCAATGGCGATGTCCTGCGGGACCCGCATTCCACGACGCTTGCATTCCATCAGCGCGCCAAAGGCCGAGAGATCGGAAACGCAGAGCACGGCCTCGGTGTCCGGCCAGCGTTCCAGCATGCTCACAACCGCCTGGCCACCTTGTTCGATGGAGATCGGTGGCACGCCGAAGGAGACAAGCCGGCCGGTCGGCAGGCCGAGTTCCTCGATGGCTCGGACAAAGCCTTCGCGCCGCTGGCTGCCGCGCGTGTCGCGCGAGGTCGTGCCACCGATGTAGCCGAATTTTCGATAGCCTTTCCTGGCCAGCGTTTTGACGAGAAGCCCCATCGCCTCTTCGTTGGAGAACCCGACCACCTGATCGATGGGTTTCGACGGCAACTCCCAGGTTTCGACTACCGGGATGCCCGCGTTATCAAGAAGGCGGCGGGCGCGCTCCGTATGGGCTCCTCCAGTCATTATGATGCCTTCCGGCCGTCGGCGGAGCATCGCTTCGATCAGCTTTTCCTCCTTCTCGACCGTGTAGTCGGTGTAGCCGAGAAGAAGCTGGAGTCCCGTGCTCTCCAGTTCATCCGTAATACCGCGCGCCGTGTCGGCGAAGTTGGAATTGTTGAGCGATGGAACCATTGCAGCAACAAATCCAGTCTTGCGCGAGGACAGGGTACCGGCTGACTGGTCGAGCACGTAACCAAGCTCGTTGACCGCAGCCATGATCTTTTCCCGCGTCGCCTTGGAAACCCGGCTGCCCTCTTTCAGGGCGCGTGAAACGGTCATGGTGGACACACCTGCCCGCAGCGCCACGTCAACCATAGTTGGCGCATGGCTTTCGAGGGGCCTAGATGAGGCAGCCTTGGCCATCATGCCGCTCCACCGGCCGGCTGAGGCCTGCCCAAGGGAAGCGCTAGACGTTCGGTCACAAGGTCTCTGCGGCGTCCTGCATCGATCATGAGCCACCCCTTGGAATCAAACTCCACGCGAAGGACATGTTATCGATACCATCTGAACAAGACAACGACCATATGTGTCTAGGTATTGTCATGAGCACTGGGTGACGGTTCTTTTCTCGAACGTTGAGTCGCGTACGAAAATTACCGTCAAAGCACCGTCAGATGGATCTGCTGCCCTTACACCCAGATTTGCACGAGGCCAAAGAAATCAGCGACTTAGGCAATCGAAGACTTCAGTTGATAATGTGGGTCCGATTGTGAATGAGATGAACCGCAAACCGTTGGTTTTTCTGCGAAAAACCACTACGAAGCACTCCGGACTACGCTAACCCCTCATTGCCGGGTGGATCGTCCGTATGGTCCCGCAACCGCTCCGCTTCTCCGATAATGCCAAGTGCTTACTAGGTGCGATGAGCCGGCAGCCGGCGGGACAGACGGCAACCTTGCCATTCACCGGACGGGAACTGTGCATTTTTTCCAAAAGCAGGAACATACCTGCATCGCCCAAGTTAGACATCGACGGCATTGGATCACGGATTCTTTCTCGCATTCTCCAGTCTGACAGAGTGCTCCATGATTCTTTGATGCTCGAACCAATGGGCAGGACAATGTACCGCTGTCAGCTTTTCTTATCTGCCTTTGGCCTGGTGTTGGCGGGTGGCCTGTCCCCACAGGGCCAAGCCATGGCACAGGCGCCCTGCCCGGCCCACCACGATAAGCTGCTCGCTGTCCTCAAGGCCAATGTGAAAGCGAGCGGCGGACCTGCCAACGGAGGCTTTGAGACTAACGAATGGGCGGCTGTCGTTGCCCGCGACGGCGCCGTGTGCGCGATCGCTTTCAGCGGTCCCACCGCCGATTCCCAATGGCCAGGCAGTCGCCTCGTCGCGGCAGAGAAGGCCAATACGGCCAATGGGCTCAGCTTGGCGCAAATGGCCCTATCGACGGCCAATCTCTACGCGGGGGCGCAACCTGGCGGGCCGCTTTTCGGCTTGCAGGAGACCAATCCGGTTAACCAGGCCGCGGCCTATGCGGGCGATCCCAAAACGTTCGGAAGCGCCAGCGATCCCCTTGTCGGCAAGCCGATTGGAGGCGTCGTTGTGTTTGGCGGCGGGCTTGCCCTCTATGACGGCAAGAGCATCGTCGGAGGGATCGGGGTCTCCGGAGATTCCTCATGCGCCGATCACAATGTCGCCTGGCGTGTTCGCGCGGCGCTCGGCCTCGACAAGGTTCCCGCCGGGGTCAATCCCAATCGCAAGGACGCCATCGTCTACGATCTCGATCCCGGCGGCAAAAGCGCCTCGGGTTGGGGCCATCCGCTTTGTGCCGGTACCGAGGCTGACATCGCGGCGGCGCTCGGCGCCGGCGTGGGAGGCTCGATCCACAAATGAAAGGCACGCTGCACCCGGCACCGGCGCGCGTTGACGCAGGACGAGGCGCCCGCGCATTGGCGACCGAGAATTCTTTTCGCACCTGCATACTCTCGGTGATGCTGCTGGCATGCGGCCCATTCCTGAGCGGTGCCTCGGAGCCGCCATCGGCGGCGGCTATTGCGCCGCCCGCCGCCGCCGCGCCACCCGATGACGGGCAATGGACAATGCCGGCCAAGAACTACGCGTCGACCCGCTTCAGCGACCTGACCGAGATCAACGAAGGCAACGTCAAGAACCTGCAGGTCGCCTTCACCTTCTCCACCGGCGTGAACAAGGGCCAGGAAGCAGCGCCGCTGGTTGTCGGCAACATCATGTACATCGTCACGCCCTTTCCCAACATCGTCTACGCGCTCGACCTTTCCAGGCCCGGCGCGCCGATGAAGTGGAAGTACGAGCCCAACCCCGAGCCGGCGGCACAAGGGGTGGCCTGCTGCGATGTCGTCAACCGCGGCGCGGCCTTCGCCGACGGGCGCATCTTCTTCAACACGCTGGACGGCCACACGATCGCCCTCGACGCCAACACAGGCAAACCGATCTGGAACGCTCATATCGGCAACATCAACATCGGCGAGACCATCACCATGGCTCCGCTGGTGGTGAAGGGCAAAGTTTTGGTCGGCAATTCCGGCGGCGAAATGGGCGTCCGCGGCTGGGTCAAGGCGCTGGATGCCGGAGACGGGCATATTGTCTGGACGGCTTATGGCACTGGACCCGACAAGGATGTGCTGATCGGCCCGGACTTCAAGCCCCACTATGACATGGACAAGGGCACAGACCTTGGCGTGACGACATGGCCGCCGGAAGCCTGGAAGATCGGCGGCGGCAATATGTGGGGCTGGATCTCCTACGATCCGGACTTGAACTTGATTTTCCACGGCACAGGCAATCCAGGACCGTGGAATCCGGATTTGCGGCCCGGCGACAACAAATGGACGTCCGGTATTTTCGCGCGTGATCCCGATACCGGAGCGGCGAAGTGGTTCTATCAGTGGAGCCCGCATGACCTCCATGACTATGACGGCATCAACGAGCAGATCCTTTTGGACATGACCTGGCAAGGCAAGCCGCGCAAGGTCCTCGTCCGACCGGAACGCAACGGCTACCTCTATATCCTCGATCGGACCACTGGCGAGGTGCTGTCGGCCACAGCCTATGGCCCGGTCAATTCCAGCAAGGGCGTCGACCTGAAGACCGGCCGCCTGATTGCAAACCCCGACAAGAGAACCGGCACCGGCAAGGTGGTGCGAGACATTTGCCCGACAGCGTCCGGCCTCAAGGACTGGCAGCCATCGGCCTTTTCGCCGAGGACCGGCCTGCTCTACATCCCCCACAACAATCTCTGCATGGATGAAGAAGGCGTCGAGGTAAACTACATCGCAGGCACGCCCTATGTCGGCATGAACGTACGCATGATCCCCGGGCCGGGCGGCAATCGTGGTGCCTTCACCGCCTGGGATGTTGCCGCCGCCAAGCCGGCCTGGGTCCTGAAGGAGAACTTTCCGGTGTGGAGCGGCACCGTCGTCACTGCCGGCGATGTCGTCTTTTACGGCACCATGGAAGGCTGGTTCAAGGCGGTCAGCGCCAGGACTGGCGACCTCCTTTGGCAATTCAAGACATCGTCCGGCATCATCGGCCAGCCGATAACCTATCGCGGCCCCGATGGGCACCAATATGTCGCAATTCTGTCAGGCGTCGGTGGCTGGGCCGGTGCCATCGTTTCCGGCGACCTCGACCCACGCGATGCCACCGCGGCACTTGGCTTCGTCAACGCGATGAAGGATCTAAAGAACGCTACCACGGCGGGAGGCACGCTTTATGTGTTCCGGCTGCCTTGATGGATCGGACTTGACCGTACGTCCGGCGCGAAAGGCGTTCCAACGGGTGGCGATCGGCATGGCCGGGCTCGCCTTGTTGCTCTTGCCGGCTATTGCCAGTCCACGTGAGTTGAGAGTGTGCGCCGACCCGAACAACATGCCGTTTTCCAACGCGGCCGGTCAAGGCTTCGAGAACAGGATCGCGGAAATTATCGCCACTGATCTCGGCGCCAAGCTGACGTACACTTGGTGGGCGCAGCGGCGTGGCTTCATCCGCAACACGCTGAAGGCAGGCCTTTGCGATCTCGTGCCCGGCACGCCTGCCAATCTCGAAATGCTGCGCACGACCACGCCTTACTACCGTTCGTCTTATGTCTTCGTAACCCGCCAGGACGGCCCGGACGTGGCCTCCTTCAACGACCCGCGGTTGCAAGAATTGCGTATCGGTGTTCAGCTCATCGGCGACGACGGCGCCAACTCGCCGCCTGTCCAGGCGCTTGGCCGCCGCGGCATCGTCGGGCACCTCATCGGCTACCCCGTCTATGGCGACTACTCCGCTCCCAACCCTCCGGCGCGCATCGTCGAAGCTGTTGCGAACGGCGAGATCGATCTTGCCGTGGTTTGGGGTCCGCTCGCCGGCTATTTCGCCGAGAGGCAAAAGGTGTCGCTCCGGATCACGCCGGTCACGCCTCGCATCGACGGACCGCAACTGCCGCTAATGTACGACATCTCAATGGGTGTTCGGCGCGAGGACGATGCGCTGCGTGGCGATGTGAATAGCGCGCTTGCCAGACACAAGGCCGAGATCGACGCGGTTCTGGCGCAATACGGCGTACCGCGTCTGGACATGGCCGGGAGTCCGGCGCGATGAGGCAGGCTCTGGCGATGTTACTGCCCTTGACGCTGGCCCTGGTCGCCTGCCAGCGCGAGGAGCGCGACACGCGACCGCAATCGGCACTCGGCTCAGGTGAGCAGCCGACGCCCGTGACCACGTTGGAGCCGGGCGGACAGCGACCCTCCCCCACCGATAACAAGGCGGCGAGCTTCGAGGCCAACGCCTTCCACATGAGCGAGGGCAAACGCCTGTTCGGCTGGTTCAACTGCTCGGGCTGCCATGCCAATGGCGGTGGCGGCATGGGCCCGGCGCTCATGGACGAGAAGTGGCTCTACGGCAGCTCGATCGAAAGCATCCACGCCACGATCCGCGACGGCAGGCCGAACGGGATGCCGAGCTTCGGCCAGAAGATACCCGATGACCAGATATGGGAGCTGGCGGCATATGTGCGTGCACTGGGCGGCAACGCGCCCTCCTCCGCCGCGCCGCAACGCAATGACGGCATGATGGTGCATCCCTCGGAAAACCGTCTGCCGGATGCCGCGACACTGGGCAAATCACCGTGAAGCGCCCGGCCTCGGTGGCCTTCGCCCTCTGTGTCCTGCTTCTTCTGCAGGGATGCGCAGGCTGGCAGTCGGCGCTGGATCCGAAAGGCCCCGCAGCCGGCGAGTTGGCTTGGCTGATCTGGTTCTTCACCGCGCTTTGCGCGGTTGTGTGGGTGCTGGTGATGATCGCTCTCGCAGCACCGCTGGTTATGCGATCGCGTCCCGGCGATGAACCCCTCTTACTCGACGAAGCGGCCGAACGCCGCAAGATGCGCGTGGTCGCGTCCGCCGTCGGGCTGACCGCCATCATCCTGATCGGACTGAAGATGCTAAGCTTTTTCGCCAACAGGACGCTGGCTGCGATAGGCTCGGAGGCTGTGCTGACAATCAGGGTGACCGGGCACCAGTGGTGGTGGGAGTTGCGCTACGAGGATGCTTTTTTTTTTTT
>NZ_RZPQ01000284.1:0-6677 GCF_003999135.1 Mesorhizobium sp. M7A.F.Ca.CA.004.06.1.1
GGCTCAGTACGCGCCGGCAAGGTGCTGATCGCCACCAACGCCTATGGCTGGTCCCTCAATCCGTCATTGCAGCGAACCTATTTCCCGCTGAAAGTCTTCCAGATCGCGACAGCGCCATTGCCCCGTGAAGTACGCAGCCGGTTGCTTCCCGGCGGGCAAGGCGTCGGTGACACCAGACGCAATCTGTTCACCTTCCGCTTCGACGCCGAAAACCGGCTGATCAGCGGCGGCATGAACATCCTTGGCGCTGGTGCCGACACGCGCGTACCGCAGACGATTTGGCGAAGGCTTGGTCGGCATCTCGGTCTGCCCGACCTGCCGCCGCTTGCCTACAGCTGGTCGGGAATGGCAGCGGTTGAACCGGATTTCCTGCCGCACCTGATCGACCTCGGTCCGGGCCTGATCGCCGGACGCGCCTGCAACGGCCGCGGCATCGCGATGACCACGGCGATGGGCAAGGTGCTGGCGGACTGGGCCTCTGGAACCGAGGCCCGCGACCTGCCGCTGCCCTTTGCGTCGCCGGCGCCAATCCCGTTCCATGCCTTGCTGCGGCACGCGCCCAACATGCTGCTCGGCTGGAGCATGCTGCGCGACCGGCTGGACGGGACGAGCTAGGCCGACGGCTACCTGGCAGCGTCAAGGTTTGCCGACAGCACGGCGGCCGCCATCGCGATGTCCTCTTCTATGAAGACCCGCACAGTGGGGCCGCTGCGCTGCTCCAGTGCGGCGACGATCTTGCGATGCGCGTCGTTGGAGTGCGGGATGTAGCGATCGGCCTGCATCAGCAGCTTGAGATAAGGCCCAACCCGCCCCCAGAGGTCGCGGATCATGTTCAAAAGGATCGGCGCGCCGGCATGCTGGTAGATGGCGAAGTGGAACGCCTCGTTCAACGAGAGATAGGCCCTGGCGTCGCTGGCCTCGATGGCACGCTGCATGCCGGCGAGCGTCGCCTGTATGTCAGCCAGTCCGCTTTCGCTCATCCTGGTCGCCGCCATCTCGCCCGCCAGTCCCTCGACGGCGATACGGATGCGCGTCAGTTCCTCGAAGGCAGGCGCGGACAGCAACGGCACGATGACCGAGCGGTTGTTCTGCATCTCGAGCAGTCGCTCGGCGACAAGCCGCTGCAGCGCCTCGCGGATTGGCGTGGTCGAGATGCCGAACGTCTCGGCGAGCTTGCGTATAACCAGCGTCTGCCCCGGGCTGAAGCCGCCTGAAATCAACTCCTGCTTGAGCGCGCCATAAGCGCGGTCATTCAGGGTTTGATGTTCGAGCTTCAGCATGCGATCGGCCCGATCACCAGTTCGACAGCGCGCGATCGAGCGTCTCGGCCAGTTGCTCGGCATTGTCCCTGGCAAACGGCAGTGGCGGCCTGATCTTCAGCACATTGCCGCGCGGACCGCAGGACGAGATCAGCACGCCGTCCTCGCGCATGGCTTCGACGACCGCCGATGTCTTGGTGGCGGCCAGCGCCTCGTCACCGTCCGCCGTCAGCTCGACACCGAAATAAAGGCCGTTGTGCCTGATATCGGCGACCGCGCCACGCCGGCTCTGCAGGGCGCGCAGCAGCTCAGCCGTATAGGCGCCGACATTGCGCGCATTCTCGATCAGTCCTTCACCTTCGATCACCTCCAGAACGGCGAGGCCGACGGCGGCAGCGACCGGATTGCCGCCAAAAGTGTTGAAGTAACCGGTGTTCGAGCCGAAGGAGGCGACAAGTTGCGGCCGCACCAGCACGGCACCCATCGGGTGCCCATCGCCGATCGGCTTGCCCATCGTGATGATGTCGGGCTCGATTCCATAATTGGCGAAACCCCACATTCCCTGGCCAAGCCGGCCGAAGCCGGACTGGACTTCATCGGCGATGATGATGCCGCCGGCCTTTTTGATGTGATCCGCCGCTTCGCGCATCACCGCCGCATCCGGAAAGAAAATACCGTCGCTGGAAAAGGCCGAGTCGAGAAGCAGCGCTGCCGGCCGGATATTCTTTGCGCGCATATCTTCGATGGCGGCCGCGACATTTCTGGCGAAATCATGCGCGGCCCGGCCATGGTCGCGGAACGTGTCCGGCGCTGTCACGGTGCGGTGCTGCGCGGGCACGCCCTTTGCCCCGACCGCCGCCGGCGACAGCTGCGCCGTCGCGATGGTGGCGCCGTGATAGGCAAAGTCGGTGATGATCACCCCGGTGCCGCCGCTGGAATGCTGGGCGATGCGGATGGCGAGGTCGTTGGCCTCGCTGCCGGTGCAGGTGAACATGGCATGACCGAGGTGGGCCGGCACGGTGCCGAGAAGTTTCTCCGCGTAGTCGAGGATGATCTCGCTGAGATAGCGTGTGTGGGTGTTGAGCGTGGCGGCCTGCGCCGACAGCGCCTCGACGACACGCGGATGGCAGTGTCCGACCGAGGCGACGTTGTTATAGGCGTCGAGGAATCTGCGACCCTGGGCATCGTAGAGCCACACACCGCTGCCACGCACCAGATGGATCGGGTTGCGGTAGAAGGCGCGGTAAGTCGGCCCGAGCAGCCTGGCGCGGCGCTCGAGCAGCGCGCGCTCCGATGCAGCCGCGTCGGCATTTGAAGGATATGGCGAGGACTGGGACACGAGCATTTACTCCGGATTGGAATTGTCGAGAAAATAGCGGCGGGCATCGGTGGATGACAGACCATCCAGCTTTTCAAGCGAGGCCCAGACCTCGGTGGCGAGGCGCAGCACATAGTCGCGCTTGGCCGGGAAGCGCTCGGCCTGCCAACTGGCGATGTTGACGATGAGCGCAAGGCGGGCACGGATCAGATTGAAGAGAATGCTGATCTCTTCCTCCTCGAGCGGCTGCACGGACTGATAGCCGGCGACGAAGCGCGCGGCCGGCGCCAGCGGATGGCCTTGCGCCGGCCAGCGATAGACGGCGCCGATGGCGAGGTCGCAGATCAGCGGCGAATGGATCATGTCGCCGAAATCGAGGATGCCGCTGACGACCTCCGGCCGCGACGCGTCCATCACCACATTGTAGGAGTTCATGTCGTTGTGGACGATCTGCGCGCGCAGGGTCGGGATGACCGGCGCCGCATGCTGCTCGAAGGAGTCGATCGCGCGCTCGACCATCGCCCGCCGGCCAACGTCACTGATATGCGCCATCATCGGCCGCGTCTTGGCGACCTTACGGATATCCCAGAGCAGGTCGCTGCCGGCGGCCGGGTGGAAGAAACCGCGCAGCGCCCGGCCAAGGCGGGCGAGGAAGACGCCGAGATTGCGATCCTGCGCATCGGAAGTCGGCGAGCGCGACAGCAGCTGACCGGGCAGATAAGTCACCAGCCGGATGATGCGCGGCGCCGATCCACCAACACTGGCCGCAAATTGCGGCTCGCCTTCAAGGCTTTTGCGCACCGAGGGAACCGGCAAGATGGGGTCGACTGCAAGGATGTGGTCGAGCGCCTTGTTCTGGAAATCGGTGAAGCCGGCCTCTTCCGCCGGATGGGAGATCTTTAGAACGAACTCACGCTCGCCGTCGGCCTGGATGTGGAAATTGTGGTCGCGTTCGCCAGGCAGCGGACGCGCGGTGCCGGTCAGCCCATAGTACCGGCGCAGGATGGCGAGCGCTTCGGCCGCCGAAACATCAGGCGCGTCCTCGGCGAGTGTTTCGCCGAATGCATCGGGGACAGCCGAATTCATGGCTTAGCCTCGATAGGTTCGAGCCCGCACCAGTCGGCGATGAACAGCGCGATGGTCTGGGTGACCTTGCGCACCGAGTCGAGATCGACGGCCTCGTCATAGCCATGCGGCATGCGGCAGATCGGGCCATAGACGATCGCCGGCGTGTCGGCATAGAGGCCGAAGAAGCGTGCATCCGTCGTCGCCGAGGTGACGTGTTCCGTCAGCGGCTCGCCCCAGACGGCGGTATGGCTGCGGCGCAGCACGGATTCCATCTCGTCGGCACCCTCCAGCACATAGCCTTCGGCCATGAAGCCGTTGTAGGTGAGGCTCGGCGGACGATTGGCCAGGAACGGATCGGCACGCGCCGCTTCGGCGATACAGGCCTCGAGCTCGGCTCTCGCGTCTTCGAGCCTCTGGCCGGGATAGGTGGCGACGCGCATCTCGAAGACACATCGCGCCGGAACGCTCGATGTCCATTCGCCCCCTTCGATCTTGCCGAGATTGAAGCGGATCGGGTGCGGGTGATCACGGAAATGCTTGTCGTCGACCTTGCGCGCATTCCAGACGATTTCGAGTTGCTTCAGCGCCTGGATGATGACAAATGCCTTTTCGATGGCATTGGCCCCGGCCGAAAATGCACCCGACGCATGCTGCGGGTCGCCGTCGACCTCGACCCGGAACCAGATCGGCCCGACCTGCGCCCGCATCAGCCTCGGCTCCAGCGGTTCGGGAATGAAGGCGGCGTCGGCGCGGTAGCCGCGCTGCACGCAGGCAAGCGCGCCATTGCCGGTGCATTCTTCCTCGACCACCGACTGCAGGTAAACGTTCGCGGCCGGCTGATAGCCAAGGCTGCGCAAGGCGGTCAGCGCATAGAGACAGGCGGACAGGCCGGCTTTCATGTCGCCGGCGCCGCGGCCATGCATCCAGCCGTCCTCGATCACCGGGTCGTAGGGATCGCGCACCCAGCGGTCGAGCGGTCCGGTCGGAACGACATCGATATGGCCGTTGAGGATCAGCGAGCGGCCGGTCGCGTTTCGCGGCGTATGCGTGGCAACGACATTGAAGGCGTCGTCATAAGAAACTGCCACGGGTGAAAAACCCGGCAGGTCGCGAATCGCATCGACATCGACGCGCCACATGTCGACGGCATAGCCGTCAGCCTCAAAGGCAGCCGCCATGAACGATTGTGCGGCATGTTCCTCGCCACGCTGCGAAGGAAAACGCACGAGGTCTTGCAGAAACGCTACCTGCCGCGCGAAGCCGTCATCGACCGCGCTCAGAATGGCCTCGTCCGCAATCCGCTCAGGCATCATATTTCACTTTCTTCTGAATGGTGTATCATATCTCATATGCCATTCCTGTGAAATGCAAGAGGCATACGCGCCAAACTTTCAGTCCAGGGTTTGCCGTTCGATGCTGCCATGGTCTTGGGGAGTTGGCATCGGATGCAGCAAGCCGATACTGCTATCTCTGGAAGACATGACGGGGAATGCGTTGATCACCGAAGACACGATGCAGGCCGAAATCACCGATCTCGCCATCGGCTACCATCGCCTGCCGGCGGGCAAGCTTGCCAATGCGGTGACGTGGATGGAGGCGCGCTCTCCGCAGCCCGATCTCGCGCACCCCTTGGCCATGACACGGATCACGACGCCCGACTGCGCTTCCTATCGGGCGATCTTCCTCGAGATCGGCGCGCCCTGGCTTTGGGACCGTGTTTCCGAAATGTCCGATGCCGAAATCACCTCGCATTTCGCCGACCCGCGCCAGCATCTCTACTACGGCCATGACGAGACCGGCGCCCATCTCGGTATGGTCGAATTCTTCGTCGCCGACAGCAGCGAGATCGAGATCATCTATTTTGGCCTGTTCCCGTCCCTGACCGGCAGGGGTTTCGGCAAACGGCTGATGGCCGGGGCACTGGACCTCGCATGGTGTCTCAACCCGAGCCGCATCTGGCTGCATACAAGCAGCTTCGATCATCACAGTGTCATCGGGTTCTACAGTGCCTGCGGGTTCGTGCCCTTCGCGACCGGATTTGAGATCGTCGACGATCCCCGGATCAAGGGAACCTTGCCGCGCGATGCCGCACCGCAGATTCCGCTGATCGAAACGGAGTGGAGCAATGGCAAGGGAGCCGCGCTTTCCCCGGAAAAGCGACAAGTTGCGCGGACCTAGATGAGAACAGCCCCGCAATCCGTCAGCCAAGCGTCGCCGCACCATCGCCGATGGGTTCGCCGCGAGACCATCCTGTCGACGCTGGAGCGCCATATCGACACGCGCATCGTGCTGTTCGCCGCGCCCGCCGGCTTTGGTAAATCGACGACGATGGCGCAATGGGCCGCGGAAGTCGCGCGCCACGGTCGGCTGACCGCTTGGCTGTCTTGCGAAGCGACGGACAATGACGAGGGCGCCTTCCTGTCGCATCTGGTGGGCGCGCTGCGCCAACTGGTCCAGAGTCCGGCGGAACTCGATCTTGCCTTCCAGTCGAGCCCGATCCCCCAGCTCGATGTCGTGCTCTCGGCACTTGTGGCGGGTCTGGCGGCGCGCCAGGCCGACATCACCCTGTTCTTCGACGATTACCACGCCGTCGAGGCGCCGGCGGTGAAGCGGTTCATGGAGCGTCTGACCCGGCAGGCGCCGGCAAACGTCGCCTTCGTCATCGGCTCGCGCAGCCTGCCCGACCTGCAGCTCGGCAAGCTCCGGGTGCTTGGCGACGTCTTCGAAATCGGCCCGGACGATCTGCGCTTCGCCTCGTCAGAAGCGGAAGCCTTCTTCAACGACAAGCTGGGCTTGAGCGTCAGCAGCGGTGCGGTGGAAACCCTGTGCTCGCGCACCGAAGGATGGGCCGCCGGCCTGCAACTGGCCTCGCTGTCGCTGAGTGCCGCACATGCACCCGAAACCGTCATCGGCAACTTCACCGGCGCCAACCGAAACGTCGCCGACTTCCTGATGGGCGAAGTGTTCCTGGAACTGCCGCCGGCAATCGCAAAATTCCTGCTCTACAGTTCGATCTTCGAACGCTTCAGTGC
>NZ_RZPQ01000285.1:0-6668 GCF_003999135.1 Mesorhizobium sp. M7A.F.Ca.CA.004.06.1.1
GTGCCTGATATAGGAGCGGATGCGCGGTTCCATCGCGGCAATGCGCTCGCGTGTGACGGTGATGCCGTTCGTCATGATTGCTCCCTGGGACGGGTAGGTGTGTTTCCGGCGCTCCTATGCAAGCCAGTCGGGCATCGAATCCAGCCCAATCAGGTCGTCATAGGTCGGGCGTGGGCGCACGATGTGGAACCGGTCGCCGTCGACCAGCACCTCCGGCACCAGCAGGCGGGTGTTGTAGGTGCCGGCCTGCACCGCGCCATAGGCGCCGGCGGTGGAGACGGCAATCAGGTCGCCGGCCTTCAGCCTGGGCAGATCGCGGTCCAGGCCGATATAGTCGCCGGTCTCGCAGACCGGGCCGACCACGTCGACCATCATGCGCGGCGTGTCGGCCGGCGGCTGCACGACCGGACGGATGTCGTGGAAGGCGTCGTAGAGCGTCGGCCGGATGAGATCGTTCATGGCGGCATCAACGACGAGGAAGTTCTTGGCGTCGCCTTCCTTCACGAAAATCACTTCCGAGACGAGGATGCCGGCATTGCCCGATATCAGCCGGCCAGGCTCGAACATCACCTTCAGCCCGAGCTTGGTGACATGCTTCCTGACGATCTGGGCATAGGCGTCGGGCAGCGGCGGCGGGTTGTTGTCGATGCGGTAGGGAATGCCGAGCCCGCCGCCGACATCGATATGCTCGATGGCATGGCCGTCCGCCCGCAGCGCGCCGACCAGATCGACAAGCAGGGCGAAGGCATCGTCGAAGGGCTGCAGCTCGGTGATCTGGCTGCCGATATGGGTATCGATGCCGGTGATCCTGATGCCGGGAAGCTTTGCCGCGCGGGCATAAACCTGCCGCGCCCGCTGCCACGGGATGCCGAACTTGTTCTCGGCCTTGCCGGTGGAGATCTTCTTGTGGGTCTTGGCGTCGACGTCGGGATTGATGCGCAGCGAGATCGGCGCCACCTTGCCAAGGGCGGTGGCTCGCGCCGACAACAGCTCGAGTTCAGGCTCGGATTCGACGTTGAAGCAAAGGATGCCGGCGGCAAGGGCAAAGTCCATTTCGCGCGCGGTCTTGCCGACGCCCGAAAACAGGATCTTGCCGGCCGGAATGCCGGCGGCCAGCGCCCGGCGCAATTCACCTTCCGAAACCACGTCGGCGCCGGCGCCGAGCTTGGCCAGCGTCCGCAGCACGGCCTGGTTGGAATTGGCCTTCATGGCGTAGCAGACCAGCGCGTCGAGCCCGGCAAAGGACTGGGCAAACACCCGGTAGTGCCTGGTCAGGGTCGCCGTCGAATAGCAGTAGAATGGCGTGCCGATCTGTGCGGCGATGTCGGGGATCGCCACGTCCTCGGCATGGAGCACGCCGTCGCGGTAGTCGAAATGGTTCACGAGAGTGGTTCCGGAAGTTGGGGCGCGATGAGATCGGGTTGAAAGGCCCGGCTCTCGTCGGCTCTAGATCAGCGGGTCGAGGATGAATTTCTTGTCCTTGACCGGTTTTTCCGGCTCCGGCGGCACGGGCTGGTGGGCCTTTGAGGCATCCTTGCGCGCCTGCACGGCCGCCTCATAGGGCGTGTCGAGAGCGCCCCTCCTGCCGCAGGCCGAAACGGCCGCGATCGCAACCAGCAGCGTCAGCGTCACCAAAATCCTGCTTCCGGTCATCGATCCATCCGTCCGAAACGTTTGTCAGCCGCCGCTTTTAGCCGAGTTCTCGGCGCATTGCACCCCGGATATTGCTCGTCGCAATATCCGAGATATTGCCCGTCGCAATATCCGAGATATTACTGCTCGCAATATCCGGCATTACGCTTTCGCCAGCCGCTTTTTCCAGGCGCGGATCTGCTTCCTCACTTCCGACGGCGCCGTGCCGCCGAAACTGGTGCGGCTCTTGACCGAGTTCTGCACCGCCAGCACCGAAAATATGTCGGCCGTGATGCCGGAATTGATCGCCTGCAAATCCTCCAGTGAAAGCTTCTCCAGCCCCACCTTCCTGTCTTCGGCCAGCGCCACCGCCCGGCCGGTGACATGATGCGCCTCGCGGAACGGCAGGCCGAGCGTGCGCACCAGCCAGTCGGCAAGGTCGGTTGCTGTCGCGTGGCCGGAGCCGGCGGCCTTCTTCATCGCGGCCGCGTTGACCGTCATGTCCGAGACCATGCCGGTCATCGCCGCCAGCATCAGGTCGAGCGTCTCGGCGGCGTCGAACACCGATTCCTTGTCTTCCTGCATGTCCTTGCCATAGGTCAAAGGCATGCCCTTCATCACCGTCAGCAGGCCGACCAGATGACCGGTGACGCGGCCGGTCTTGCCGCGCACCAGTTCGGCGGCATCGGGGTTCTTCTTCTGCGGCATGATGGAGGAGCCGGTGGAAAACGAGTCCGACAGCCTGACGAAGCCGAACTGCGGCGTCGACCAGATGATGATCTCTTCGGCCAGCCGTGACAGATGCGTGGCGCAGATCGCCGCCACGCCGAGGAACTCGAGCGCGAAATCGCGATCCGAGACGCTGTCGAGCGAATTGCGCATCGGCTCGCGGAAGCCGAGCGCCTTGGCGGTCCGGTGGCGGTCGATCGGGAAGCTGGTGCCGGCAAGTGCGGCGGCACCGAGCGGGCTTTCATCCATCCGCTCGATCGCATCGCGCACGCGCGACAGGTCGCGCGAAAACATCTCGACATAGGCCATGCAGTGATGGCCGAAGGTCACCGGCTGGGCCGCCTGCATATGGGTAAAGCCCGGCATCACGGTCGCGGCATGCTCCTCGGCCCGCTCCAGCAGCGCCTCGATCAGCCCTTTCAACGCCTCGGCGACGCGAAAGCATTCATCCTTGACCCACAGCCGCAAATCGACCGCGACTTGATCATTGCGCGAGCGGGCGGTGTGCAGCCGGCCGGCCGCCGGGCCGATCAGATCGGCGAGGCGCGCCTCGATGTTCATGTGGATGTCTTCGAGCCGTGTCGAAAACTCGAAGCTGCCGGCCTCGATCTCTTTCAGGATCGTGTTCAGCCCGTCAGCGATTTTTTCTTGGTCGGCCGCCGAAATAATGCCCGTTTGCGCCAGCATCTCGCTATGGGCGATCGAGCCTTTGATGTCCTGCGCATAGAGTTTGCGGTCGAAGGAGATAGACGCGTTGATCGCTTCCATGATCGCGGCCGGACCCGAGGCAAAACGTCCGCCCCACATCTGGTTGCTGGTTTTCTTGTCGCTCATGGCTATAACCCGTGCTTCGGAGCAGTTTTGAGAAAATGGCAGACGGTAGTAGATTCTTCCCGGCCCCGCGCCTGATCCTCGCCGCCTTGGTGGCGGGCGCGCTGGCGGGCGCGGTCGCGGTATATGTCAGCGAGAGCCGGTCTGGCAACAATGCACCGGCACAAGCTGCCATGGGTGACAGCAGGGACGACGTGACCTGCGCGGCCAAGAGCGACCGCGCCAAGAAAGTCGTGGCGTCGGCCACCGGTGAGGTTGCGGCACTTTTGCCGGCCGATCCGCCTCAATCCCTGAAGAGCCTTGCCTTCAATGGTCCGGACGGCAAGCCGATGACGCTTGCCGATCATGCCGGCAAGACGGTGCTGCTCAATCTGTGGGCGACATGGTGCGCGCCGTGCCGTGCCGAAATGCCGGCGCTCGATGCGCTGCAGAAGGAAAAGGGCAGCGACTCCTTTGAAGTGGTCGCCGTCAACGTCGATGCCGGCGACGATGTGAAGCCGAAGAAGTTCCTCAGCGATACCGGCGTCGCGACGCTCGGCTATTACCGGGATTCGACGATGACGCTGTTCAACGACCTCAAGAAGCGCGGCTTGGCGCTAGGCCTTCCCGTCACCATGCTGATCGACGGCGAGGGCTGCCTGATCGCCCACATGAACGGCCCGGCCGAATGGTCGGGGCCGGACGCCAGGCGGCTGGTCGAGACGGCACTCAAGCCCGAGAGCCTGTAGTCTAGCGTGTGGCTAGCGCGGGTGCGGGCGCGAAGGCCAGAACGCTTCTGTCGCGCAGGCTGGCGGGTTTGCTGCCGACAGCGGGTGCGACGACGCCGGTCAGATCGCCGAATTCCTCGATGAGAGCCGGCTTGCCGATATAGTAGCCCTGGCCGATCTCGCAGGCTTCGGCGTCCAGGAACTTCAGTTCGCCGAGCGTCTCGACACCCTCCGCCAGAACCGGCAGGCCGAGCCCGCGTCCAAGTCCCAGGACGGCGCGCACGATCGCCGCGACCTGGCCGTTCTTGTCGACGGACTTGATGAATGAGCCATCGATCTTGATCTTGTCGAAGGGAAAGGCGCGAAGGTTGGAGAGCGAGGAATAGCCGGTTCCAAAATCGTCCATGGCGACGCGCACGCCCAGCGCCTTGACCTGCCGCAAGGTGGCCAATGCCCGCGGCATGTCCTTGACAAGCGCCGTCTCGGTGATCTCAAGCTCGAGCCTGCCGGGCGCCAGGCCGGAATTCAGCAAGGTTTCGTGGACCTTGCGGCTGAAATTCGTGTTGTGGAGCTGCACCGCCGAAACGTTGACGGCCACCGTCAGCGGATTTTCCCAGCGGGCGGCTTCCTCGCAGGCGGCCGTCAGCACCCATTCGCCAATCTGGCCAATGGCGCCGCTGTCTTCGGCGACCGGGATGAATATGCTCGGCGAGACGTCGCCGCGCGTCGGATGCCGCCACCGGACCAGCGCTTCGAAACCGACCATCTTCCCGCTGCTGATCTCCTTCTGCGGCTGATAGACGAGGTAGAACTCCTGGCGTGCGACCGCCTGGCGCAGTTCGTGCTCCATCACGCGCTTGTCGCGGGCCTCGGCCCCCATCGAAGCTTCGAAATAGCGGTAGGTGTCCTTGCCTTCGGTCTTGGCCCGGTAGAGCGCGGTATCGGCGTGGCTTATCAGGCTGGCCTGGTTTTCGGCATCCGATGGATAAAGCGCAATGCCGATGCTGGCCGACACCAGGCCGCCGCCGACCGAGAGCCGGTTTTCCTCGCGCATGGCGGTCAGCACGGCGTTGGCGATACGGCCCGCCTCCAACGGGTCGGTCAGGTTCGGCGCGATGATGGCGAACTCATCGCCGCCCAGCCGCGCCACCATCTGTCCTTGGCGAAGAATGCCGGTAACGCAGTGCGCAACCTTCTGCAGCATGGCGTCGCCCGCGCCGTGCCCATACAGGTCGTTGACCTCCTTGAACCGGTCGAGATCGAGCAGCAGAAGCGCAAGCTGGCCGCCTTTCCTGGTCCGGCCCATCGCAGCGATTTCCGTCTCCAGCCGGCCGGAAAAGCTGCGGCGATTGGCCAGTCCGGTCAATGGATCGAAATGGGCAAGCCGCAGGATCTCCTGTTCCGCCTTCTTGCGCTCGCGAATGTCGCGGACCGCGACCACGTTGTGAGGCTTGCCACAATAGTCGATGCTCCTGGCGATCAGCTCGACAGGAATGCTCGTGCCATCGCGGCCGCTCAATTCGGCCTCCTGCGGCTGTTCGCCGAAGCCCGACATGTCGGATCCGAAGAGATCGCCAAGCTGCATTCCGTTCAGCGTCGCTGTTGCGATGCCCGTCAATGTCGCCATGCTGTCATTGGCACTGATGATGCGGTGGCCGTCGCAGACGATCAGCCCCTCCACGGCGGCATTGGCCAGGCCGTGCATGCGGTCTACCTCGAGCTTCTGGCGACGGAAGCGCAAATCGATCCACAGCGCCGATGCCGACAGAACCAGGATCACCAGTGTGGCGGCGGCGGCCGCAAAAGCCTGCGAGGTCGGCTCGATCGTATATTCGGATATGACGATCGAGGGATCGGGGAAGATCGAGACGGCACCCATACCGATGAAATGCAGGGTGCAGATTGCCAGCGTCAGCAGCACCGCGCCGCCGGATGTCGCCTTCAAGGAGGGACGGCGCTGCACGACACGCAGCGCCAGCGCCGCGAGCGTCACGCCGGCCAGAAGGGAAACGGCGACAAGCAACAGGTTCCACTCGATGCGGCCCTGAACCTCGAACGCCGCCATACCGATGTAGTGCATGGCCGCGATACCGCCGCCCAGCACGGCGCCGCCGACGAGATGATAGTCGAACTCATTCCGCAAGGTGGCGATCCACATGCCGGCTGCCGTCAGAGTGACCGAAGCAGCGAGCGAAAGCACGGAAAGTGCGGGATCGTAAGCACTGGGTATGCCCGGTGTGAATGCGAGCATGGCGATGAAGTGCGTTGCCCAGATGCCGAAGCCGGTCGAAGTGGCCGCGATCATCAGCCAGGCAAGCCGGTTCCGATCGGTGGAGCGGCTTATGTGATGAAGCAGGTTGACGGCAGAGAAACAGGAAATTCCGCAGATCAGCGCGGCGAGTGCGACCAGTCTCAGATCGTGTTCGTTGACGATACAATTGTAGACCGTCAGCATTTTATTTCACCTGATCTTTGGAAATAAACAGGGCAGCAGGATTGAGTAGCGCGTTGCCGTTGAGGGATCGATAAAGTCGCCTGCAACCTTGGCGTGTCTCTTCGGGTTGCAGCGGCTGCAATCAAGGCTGCCACCCCGAAAGGCAGCTTGGCAGTTCCGACGGTGGTTCCTGGCGCTTGTCGTCGCGCTAAGCCGGCTAACCGTGTGGCTTTCCATGCGTCCAAGCGGAGGCGAGGTGGCGTGAGGTAAAGGGGTGAAGTTCGTCGATCTGCAACAAAACCGTTGTCTGATTGTCATGAGCGACACATATTGCC
>NZ_RZPQ01000286.1:0-6655 GCF_003999135.1 Mesorhizobium sp. M7A.F.Ca.CA.004.06.1.1
GACCCGCAATGCGCGAGCCTCAAATGCGCCAACCAACATCCTGACGAGAGCCATGGCTGGCACCTTAGAGCAAAGGCTGGTCGAGGAGAACCACCCTTTGCTTGGCCCATAACGGAATGAGTCTAGGCCTTGGCTGTCAGCGCCCTCTGCAGGAAGACATATTTCATCGCCGTCTGCGCCGCCTGCGGCCGGCGGTCGCCACGCCCGCCATGACCACCCTCGGTCTCCTCGAAGAACAGCGTCCTGGCATGGCCGGCTTCCTGCAGGCGGGCGGCCATCTTACGCGCATGGCCGGGATGGACCCGATCGTCAGCGGTCGATGTGGTCAGCAGCACCGGCGGATAGGCGGCAGCGGCGTCGACATGCTGGTAGGGCGAGTAGGCTGAAAGCCATTTCGCGTCTTCGGGTTTCGACGGATCGCCATATTCGGCCATCCACGAGGCGCCAGGCGGCAATTCGGCGTAACGCAGCATGTCGAGCAGCGGCACCTCGATGATGACGGCGCCGAATAGCTCGGGATGCTGCGTCAAGGAAACGCCGGTCAGCAAGCCGCCATTCGAACCACCCTGGATGCCGAGTGAGCTTGCTGTCGCGATGCCGCGCTTGACGACGTCCTGCGCGACCGCTGCGAAATCGTCGAATCCGTTTTGGCGATTGCCCTTGAGCGCCGCTTGATGCCAGGCCGGGCCGAACTCGCCGCCGCCGCGGATGCAGGCCTGCACATAGGCATTGCCCTTTTCCAGCCATAGCCTCCCGCGCACGCCGGCATAGCCGGGCAGCAGCGGCACTTCGAAACCGCCATAGCCGTAAAGCAGCGTCGGCACCGGCCCCTTCTGATCGCGCCGCCTGACGACAAAATAAGGGATCATCGTGCCGTCCTTGGAGCGCGCCTCGAACTGTTCCGAGATGAGCGGCGAGGCATCGAAACGCGCCGGCTGCGACTTCACGGTAGCGAGCGTCTCGCCATTGTCGTCAGACCAGATGATCGCACTCGGGGTCAGGAAATCGGTGAAGGAAAAGGACACGGTCGAGCCGAACTGCTCGGCATGGCTGATGCCGACATTGCCATTTTCGGGCAGCGCCACCGGTTTCAGCGACCAGTTGCCATCCTTGCGCTCGCAGACGACGACCTTGCCGCGCACATTGTCCATCAGGCTGATGAACAGCCGGTCCTGCGTGCGGGCCATGCCGGCGATGGAAACGCGATATGCCGGCTCGAACAAGGTTTCGACAGATCCGAGCGCGCCGGTCTCGACCCAGTGCGCCAGATCCAGCGAATAGAGGCCGTCGGGCTTGCAAACCGTGCCGTCGGGCGACGTCCATGGACTGCGCACGCCGAACACGAGCTGATCCCTGAATATTGCCGTATCGGTCATGTCGTCCGGTAGCGGCAGCTGTTTGTTTTCGCCGGAAGGCAGCCGAAGGAAGATGTGCGAAGCGAAGAAATTCAGCGTTCGAGCCAGGACCAGATAGCGTCTGTCACCGTCGTACTCGACAGCGGCACCAACGGCGAGATCCTCTTTCTGCGCCTCGAAGATCGGCGTCGCGTCTTCCAGCTTGGTATCGCGCTTCCACAGCTTTATGACTCGCGGATAGCCGGACTCGGTCTTGTCGGCCTCGTCGAAAGCGGCGGAAACAATCACGGTGTCCTTATCCAGCCAGCTGAAGCCCGACTTGGAAGCGGGCGCGCGAAACCCACCGTGGACAAACGACTTGGTCGCAATGTCGAACTCGCGCATCTCGCTCGCGTCACCGCCATCCGGCGACATCGAGACAAGGCAAAGGTTGAAGTCCGGATAGAGCCGGCTGGCGCCGCTGAACACCCATTTGATCCCCTCCTTCGCCGCAAGCTGGTCGAAGTCGACGATTGTTTCCCAGTCGGGTTTCTCGGTCTTGTAGGAAGCGACCGTCGTGCGGCGCCAGAGGCCGAGCACATTGGTCTTGTCCTGCCAGAAATTGTAGACATGGCCTTTCAACGCAGCGCCGACCGCAATGTTGTCCTCGGCCGTCATCAGGTCGAGCGCGGTCTGGAACGACGCCTGGTAGGACGGATCGCCCTGCAATTCACCAACCGTGATCTCGTTCTGGCGATGTACCCAGTCCAATGACTGTATGGCTGTCCTGTCCTCCAGCCAGAGAAAGGGATCGTCGGTCGAGAGGGTGGAATTCGGCGTCTGGGTGGAAGGCTTGGTCATGAGGTCTCCGATAAACGCGTTGCTTTGAAAAAGCCAACGCGGATAGGCCGTATCGATATTCACTATGCTCAGCGCACAATTGAGGCTTTCCGCCCACCAGCGAGGCTAGCAATAGCCAGCGCCAGGCACAGCAGCCCAAGCGTGATCGGCAGCCCGCCGGCACCCAGAATATCCATGGCGCCGCCCGCCAGCGGCGGCACGGCGATACCGCCGACGCCCCACATCAAGGAAAAGGCCGCATTGCCGGCAACCAGTGCGGAGCCGGTGAAGCGTTCGCCGAGCTCGATGATCGACATCGTGTAGATGCCGTAGGAAACCGCACCCCAGACAAAGATCATTGGCCAGATCAGCGGCGACTCGATGAGAAGCGGAAGCAGGACGCAGCCGAGCACCGTGATCGCGACGCAGGCAAGCCGCACCAGGCGCGCGGAAAGCCTTTCCGCCAGCAGGCCTAGCGGCACCTGCATGGCGATATTGCCGGCAATCATCACCGACAGCAGCGCCGACATGCGGGTTTCGGTAATGCCGTGATGGGTGCCATAGACAGGCAGCAGCGCCAGCGCGCCCTGTTCGAAACCGGCGGCGACTATGACGGCAAACAAAAGCAGCCACGCCAGCGGCACGAAACCCAGGACGGAAACTTGATGCCCGGCCTCGTCGACCTTGGGCAAGCGCGGCAGCACCAAGCCCAGGCAGATGCCGCACAGCACGAAGGCGGAGATGCCGACGAGGAAGGGCGGCCAGCCCTCAGTGCCGACTGCAAGCAGGCATAGCGGCCCGGCCGCGAAACCGGCCGAGATGATCGTCGAATAGACACCCATGACGCGCCCTCGCCGCGCCGGCGGCGCCAGCGCGATGACCCAGATCTCGCTCAGCACATAGAGCGGGTTGGTCACCACACCGATCAGGAAGCGCAGGGGAAACCACAGATAGACATTCTGCGTCCAGCCGATCAGCGCCAGCACGACAGCCGAAAGCGCCGCACAGGTAAGCGCTGTGCGCCCTGCCCCGAACCGGCGGGCCAGCGCCGGGATCAATGGCGACGACAGGATGAAACCAATCGGCGTCATGGCCGCCGACAGGCCGATCATCGCTGGCGAAACGCCCTGGCGCTGCAGGATGAAACTCAGCAGCGGATAGGACAACCCTTGCGCGATGGCGAACACCGAGACGGTCGCGATCACACCGGTGATCGCCGCCCACTGCATCGTCTCGTCCTTGTTCGATTCAACCAAATTCATTGTGCGCACCGCTATCGAGGCTGCAGGATTAGCGATTGAGCAACGTGGTGGTAAGCCCCTGGGAGGCGAAAACCGCTTGCTCCAGACAATGCCTGTCAGGAGGTTGGGCCTGTCAGGAAGTTGGGCCTGTCAGGAAGTTGGGCCGGTCAGGAGGTTGGGCTCGTCAGGAAGCTCGGCGCACGGACGACCGATACAGCGCGAACATCACCAGCACCGCGTCGAGGCCGGCGATCACGACCGGCAGCCCGAGCGGGCCGATGCCTTGCATGAGCACGCCGGCACCGGGTGGGCCGACGATGCCACCGACGCCCCACATCAGTGCAAAGGCAGCGTTGCCGGCGACCAGCACAGAGCCCTTGAACCGGCTGCCGAGTTCGACCAATGCCATGGTGTAGACGCCGTAACCGACCGCGCCCATCACCAGCAGCACGACCCAGATCAACGGCGTTGTGATCAGCAAAGGCAGCAAAAGCGCGCAAACGGTTGTTGCCAGCGCGCAGACGATGATCATGGCGCGGCCGCCAAAACGCTCCGCCAGAAGGCCGAGTGGTATCTGCAGCAGGATGTTGCCGAGGGAAAGCGCCATCACCAGCGAGGCCAGAACGGCTTCCGCCAAGCCGTAGCTGGCGCCGAAGACCGGGACCAGCGCATAGGTGCTCTGCTGGACCGCCGCCGAGACAAGCACGGCAAGCAGCAGCGCCGGCGCCACCTTGGCAAAGCCGACAAGGCCGCTGGCAGGCTGGTCGTCATCCTCGAAACCGGTCAGCTTAGACGAGACCGCGTGCAGGATCACCGCGCAGAGCGCGAAACCGGCGACGCCGACCATGAAGGGCGCCCAGCCCGACGTACCGAGCAGGGTCAGCGCGAATGGTCCGGCGGCGTAGCCGGCGCCCATTAGCGTGTTGAACACGCCCATCACCCTGCCGCGCCGCGATGGCGGCGCCAGCGACAGTGCCCACACCTCGCCGAGGATGTAGAGCGGGTTGATGACGACGCCGATGATGAAGCG
Organism: Mesorhizobium sp. M7A.F.Ca.CA.004.06.1.1; assembly: GCF_003999135.1. Classification (NCBI taxonomy): domain Bacteria; kingdom Pseudomonadati; phylum Pseudomonadota; class Alphaproteobacteria; order Hyphomicrobiales; family Phyllobacteriaceae; genus Mesorhizobium; species Mesorhizobium sp. M7A.F.Ca.CA.004.06.1.1. The sequence goes on from NZ_RZPQ01000286.1 coordinate 4,446, forward strand.
GATGACGAACCAGGCCACCCAGTCCTGCAGATAGCCGATACCCAGGAAGCAGAGCGCGCCGATCAGCGAGCAGCCGACCGCCAGGTTGCGTGCACCGACAAGCCGCACAGCCGCGGGCACGAAAGAAGCCGAAAGGATCAGCCCGAGCGGCATCATCGCCGCCGACAAGCCGATCAGCGCTGGCGACATGCCTTGTTTCTGCATCAGCAGCGTGAACAGCGGCGAACTCAACCCCTGCGCCGCGCCGAACATCGCAAGTGCCGCGGTGACGCCGGCAAGCGCTGCCCACTGCGTTCCTGCTTCGCCTTCGTTCGAGCCGGTCGCAACCATGCTGCCATCCATGTGAATTGCTGGCCATCCGGCCGGCAAGCCCGAGTAGCTATCGGTTCGATCCAGGCAAAGGAAGGGCCGCCCGGCGAAATCCGCTTGCGCCAACGAGGCGGCGGGATCAGGCCGATGTCGTGGCCGCGCAACTGCCGTTCCGGCATGTCGCTTCCCTCGCCCTAGTGGTCGCCGCCTCCGCAATGGCTGGACAGCCGCCGGTCCATTATGCCGCCCGCTATCGCATCCTACGAGGACCATCATGACCGCCGCCCTACAACCCTTGGAACCGGCATTGGCCACCGACCGCGCCCGTCGCGGTGGCCGCGCCGGAAAGCGCGCCGGCGGCTCGGCCGCGTTCGAGCAGCCGGCTTTCCGCCAGCTGAAAAACCCGCTGACGCCGACCAGGCTGGTCTCCGACGACGAGCTGGAATCGATCCACCTCGCCTCCCTGCGCGTGCTCAGGGAAATCGGCGTCGATGTGCTGCATGACGAAGCCCGCAGCATCATGAAGGCGCATGGCGCCGATGTGCGCGACGGCAGCGAGCGGGTGCGCTTCGACAGCGACATGATCCTCGAACTGGTGTCGCACTGCCCGTCGGAGTTCACCATCCATGCCCGCAATCCGGCGCACAATGTGCGCTTTGGCGGCAACAATGTGATCATCTCGATGATGGCGTCGGCGCCCAATTGCTCCGACATCGATCGCGGCCGCCGGCCCGGCAACCAGCAGGACTACCGCAATTTCTTAAAGCTCGCGCAGATGCACAACATCCTGAACTGCACGGGCGGCTACCCGGTCGAGCCGACCGATATCCATCCGTCCGTCCGCCACCTCGAATGCATCCGCGATCTCAGCGTGCTCACCGACAAGGTGTTCCACATCTATTCGCTCGGCAAGGAACGCAATGTCGACGGCATCGAGATCGCCAGGATCGCGCGCGGCATCAGCCACGAGCAGATGCTGGAAGAGCCGTCCGTCTTCACCATCATCAACACGAATTCGCCGCTCAAGCTCGACGTGCCGATGATGGAAGGCATCATCCAGATGTCGAGCAAGGGCCAGGTCGTCGTCGTGACGCCGTTCACCCTGTCGGGCGCCATGGCGCCTGTCACCATCGCCGGCGCACTGGTGCAGCAGAACGCCGAGGCGCTTGCCGGCCTCGCCTTCGCCCAGATGGTGCGCAAGGGCGCACCCGTCGGCTATGGCGGCTTCACCTCCAATGTCGACATGAAGTCCGGTTCGCCGGCGTTCGGCACGCCGGAATACATGAAGGCGCAGCTCGTCGGCGGCCAGCTTGCCCGCCGCTACAACATTCCCTACCGCACCTCCAACACCTGCGCCGCCAACACGGTCGACGCGCAGGCGGCTTATGAAAGCGTGTTCTCGCTGTGGGGCGCCATCCAGGGCGGCGGCAATCTGATGATGCATGCCGCCGGCTGGCTCGAAGGCGGCCTGCGCTGCTCCTACGAGAAGACCATCCTGGACATCGACCTGCTGCAGATGGTGGCCGAATTCCTGACCCCCCTCGATCTTTCCGACGAGGCACTCGGCTTCGACGCCATCCAGTCGGTCGGTCCCGGCGGCCATTTCTTCGGCACCCAGCACACGCAGGACCGCTACAAGACCGCCTTCTACTCGCCGATCCTGTCCGACTGGCGCAATTACGAGACCTGGGCGGAAGCCGGCTCGCCGACGGCGCTCGAAAAGGCCAACAAGGTCTGGAAGGAGCGGCTGGCGTCCTATGAGGAGCCTTACATGGACCCGGCCATCCGCGAGGAACTCAACGCCTTCGTCGCCAAGCGCCGGTCCGAAGGCGGCGCGCCGACCGATTTTTGATCGGCAGTGCTGTTGATGAACGGTCGACCCCCACTCCGTCGAGCTGTGC
>NZ_RZPQ01000287.1:0-6650 GCF_003999135.1 Mesorhizobium sp. M7A.F.Ca.CA.004.06.1.1
ATTGACGGTTGTAGCCGGAGGGGCAGCGGGCGACTTCGCCAAGCCTCGGGCCGGATGGCCATCCGGCCCGAGGCTCAATCGCTTCCATCGCACATAATCATCTCGTGCAGATACAAGGGGCGGCGCCGGCGTTGAGGAAGTTCATTCGGCCTAAGCGACCTTTTCAGTCCGCGTAAAGCTCGCACGATCGGCGACGCGTGTATACCAGTCCCGGATATCCGCGAACCGCGCCAACAGATCGCGCCCTTGCGTGACCTTGACGAAATAGGCGATGATCGGCGCGGCGTGCAGGTCCGCCAGCGTCAGTTGGTCGCCAAGCAGCCACGGACCTTGTGGCTTCAGCGATCTCAGCACCTTCAGCACCGTCTCGGCCTGAGCAAGGCCGCCGGCGATCAACGCCGAATCCGGCTCAGCCTTCTCCAGCCGCTCGACGGCAACATCCCAGACCATGGCGCGATAGCCATAGGCGTCGAGCATGCCGATGATCTGGCCCATCCTGGCGCGGCCGCGCGCGTCGGCAGGCTGCAGCGCCGGTCCTTCGAAGGCCTCGTCGATATAGCGGGCAATCGCATTGGTCTCGAACAGGCGAAACCCGTCATAACAGAAGGCCGGGATGCGGCCGAACGGATGATGCTCGAAATACCAGGCGGGAATCCCCTCGGCGGCAAAGACATCGACCGGCACAAGCTCGTAGTCGATGCCTTTTTCCGCGAGTACGAGGCGGACGATGCGTACATAGACGCTGTACTCCGCCCCGTAGACGATGGGCTTGCCCATCTTGCTTACTTGTCAGGCCATCGCCTTCTGCAGGTTCTCGTCGATCTTGTCGAGGAAACCGGTGGTCGACAGCCAGGGCTGGTCGGGGCCGATCAAGAGCGACAGGTCCTTGGTCATGAAGCCGGACTCGACCGTCTGGATGCAGACTTTTTCCAGCGTCTCGGCAAAGCGCTTCAGGTCGGCATTGTCGTCGAGCTTGGCGCGATGCGTGAGGCCGCGCGTCCAGGCGAAGATCGAAGCGATCGAATTGGTCGAGGTTTCCTCGCCCTTCTGATGCTGGCGGTAGTGGCGGGTGACCGTGCCGTGCGCGGCTTCCGCTTCCACCGTCTTGCCGTCCGGCGTCATCAGCACCGATGTCATCAGGCCGAGCGAGCCAAAGCCTTGCGCGACCGTGTCGGACTGCACGTCGCCATCATAGTTCTTGCAGGCCCAGACATAGCCGCCCGACCATTTCAGGGCGGAGGCCACCATGTCGTCGATCAGGCGGTGCTCGTACCACAGCTTCTTCGACTTGAACTCAGCCTCGAACTCGGCCTCATAGACTTCCTGGAAGATGTCCTTGAAGCGGCCGTCATAGGCCTTGAGGATGGTGTTCTTGGTCGACAGATAGACCGGGTAGTTGCGCAGCAGGCCGTAGTTCAGCGAGGCGCGGGCGAACTCGCGGATCGACTCGTCGAGATTGTACATGGCCATGGCGACACCGGCGCCGGGCGCGTCGTATACATCGTGCTCGATCACCTGGCCGTCCTCGCCGACGAACTTGATGGTCAGCTTGCCCTTGCCGGGGAAGCGGAAATCGGTGGCGCGGTACTGGTCGCCGAAGGCATGGCGGCCGACGATGATCGGCTTGGTCCAGCCGGGCACCAGGCGCGGCACGTTCTTCATGATGATCGGCTCGCGGAAGATGGTGCCGCCGAGGATGTTGCGGATGGTGCCGTTCGGCGACTTCCACATCTTCTTCAGCTTGAACTCCTCGACGCGCTGTTCGTCGGGGGTGATCGTCGCGCATTTCACGCCGACGCCGTGTTTTTTGATGGCGTTGGCCGAATCGATGGTCACCTGGTCGTTGGTGGCGTCGCGGTGCTCGATGCCGAGGTCGTAATATTCAAGCTTGAGGTCGAGATAAGGGTGGATCAGCTTGTCCTTGATGAACTGCCAGATGATGCGGGTCATCTCGTCGCCGTCGAGTTCGACGACCGGGTTCGCCACCTTGATCTTCGCCATGGAAAGAATGCCTCGTTGCTGGATATGGGACGGCCTTGCCCGCGCGGCGTTGGGCCGGGAGATGTCGCCCGTATATCAAAGCGCTTTTGGCCACGCAAACGGCGATCGGTCACGAATTGGAGGCCAGAGCCGTCGTCATTTGCGAATGCTTCATTTTCCCGGCCGAATGTGGCAGGGACGCTGAAATGCCGCAAACAGCAGTTCATTGACAATCATGCCCGTCATCAAAGATCCCGATAGCATTGCAGTCGCTGGCCCGGCGATCATCCTCGTCGAGCCTCAGCTTGGCGAGAACATTGGCATGGTCGCGCGCGCCATGGCCAATTTCGGCCTGTCGGAGCTGCGCCTGGTCAACCCGCGTGATGGTTGGCCGAGCGAGAAGGCGCGCGCGGCGGCCAGCCGCGCCGATCATGTCATCGACGCTGTCACCGTCTTCGACGATCTGGCCTCGGCGCTCGCCGACCTGAACTTTGTCTTCGCCACCACGGCCAGGCAGCGCGACGGCTTCAAATCCGTGCGCGGGCCGGTGGAGGCGGGCAGGCTGCTGCGGGCGCGCCACGTGATGGGCCAGCGCACCGGCATCCTGTTCGGACGCGAACGCTTCGGCCTCTACAATGACGAGGTCGGCCTTGCCGACGAGATCGTCACTTTCCCGGTCGATCCCGATTTCTCCTCGCTCAACATCGCCCAGGCAGCACTTCTGATGTCCTACGAATGGATGAAGTCCGGCCTGGAGGACGAGACCAAGACCAATTTTTCCGGCCCGGACATGAAATCGGCAAGCAAGGAAGAATTGCACGGCCTGTTCGCCTATCTCGAAGGCGCGCTGGAAGCGCGCGGCTATTTCCGGCCGGCGCCGAAGAAGCCGAAAATGATCGACAATCTTCGCGCGGTGCTGACACGCCCCGGTTTTGCCGAACCGGAGCTGAAGGTGCTGCGCGGCATTATTTCGTCGCTCGACAGGTTTTCTCCGGCGATGCCGCGCGGCGACGGGTCCCCTGGCGACGACCCGCGGCGCTTGCCCGCGGCCGCCGCGCGGGCCCGCAAGGCGGAAGCGGCGCGCCTTGCCGACACCGGCAAGGACGATGACATACCGCCGCTTGGCGGAAAAGGAACCGACAATGACTGAGCGGCCGATCCTGATGTTCGATTCGGGCATCGGCGGGCTTACCGTGCTGCGCGAGGCGCGCGTGCTGATGCCCGATCGCCGCTTCATCTATGTCGCCGACGACGCTGCGTTTCCCTACGGCGCTTGGGAAGAGCCGGCGCTGAGGGCGCATATACTCGAATTGTTCGGCAAACTGCTTGAGCGCTTTGCGCCGGCCATTTCCGTCATCGCCTGCAACACCGCCTCGACGTTGGTGATCGATGCGTTGCGCGATAGATTTCCCGAGCATCCTTTCGTCGGCATGGTGCCTGCGATCAAACCGGCGGCGGAACGTACGCGCTCAGGGCTGGTTTCGGTGCTGGCGACGCCTGGCACCGTCAAGCGCCAATACACGCGCGACCTGATCAGCAAATGGGCACAGAAATGCCATGTCCGCCTGGTCGGCAGCGACAGGCTGGCGGGACTGGCTGAGATCTACATGCGTGAGGGCTTCGTCGATGAGGAGGCCGTACGCACCGAGATCACGCCGTGCTTCGTCGAACATGATGCGTTGCGTACGGATATCGTCGTGCTCGCCTGCACACACTACCCCTTTCTGGCCAATCGCATGCGCAAGACGGCGCCCTGGCCGGTCGATTGGCTCGACCCCGCTGAAGCGATTGCGCGCCGGGCGCTGTCGCTTCTCGCCGACATCGATCCGAGCGGTCGTGGCGAGATGCTGCCTGAAGGACCCGACCTTGCCGTCTTCACATCGGCAAGAGCCGATTTCCCGACCCGTCGCCTGATACAGGGCTTCGGGCTGGCTATGTCGTGATTGCGAAGCGGAACATCACGGCAGTCGTTGCGTTTTTCCCCAGATTCCAACGGGAGAAAGAACCATGCCAGCCACCTCGAAAGCCCAGCAGAAAGCCGCCGGCGCGGCTCTGTCGGCCAAGCGCGGCGAGACCAAGAAGAGCGAACTCCAGGGCGCTTCCAAGGGAATGTACGAATCGATGAGCGAAAAGCAGCTCGAGGAATTCGCCGAGACGAAGCGCAAGGGCCTGCCGGAGAAGAAGTCGAAAGACTAAGGATTAAGCATCCGGAATCAAAGAGCCCGCGGCCAAAACCGCGGGCTTTGAATCGATGTCGGCCGCCTGAGACCGGATAGGAGCCTACCAGCGCCCGCTGCAGCGCTTGATCTTGTAGCGTATGACCTTCTTGTGGCCGTGCCGCCAGATAACCTTCTTCTTGATCACGATGCGACAAGCCTGGTGATGCCGGTGTCCGTGCCAATGCCTGGCCTCCGCCGGCTCCGGTGTCAGGACCGCCATGGATCCCGCCAACACAGCGGCTCCCGTCAGGGTAAGGAAGAATTTCTTCATGCGATTGTAGCTCCTCTGCTCCGGTCCCTTCCTGATGCCGCTGGCGCAACCTCCCGCCACATCCGGCACTGTACTCAACCCAGAGACGCTATATCGTCGCCATGGCCTACGCCAGCCACAAGCTTGACACCGGTTAAATCTCCGTTTAATCAGCGCGCCAACACCGGGCCGCAATGCCCGGTGGTTTTCTTTATGTGCGCAAGATGCGTGGAAATCCAATTCTACTATCTTGTTTGAACTGACGTGTCCCGTGGGTTTTCCGCCGCGTTGCGTGGGAAAACCCTGTCAGGTCTCGAAAACGGAGGCCAGAGGAGGGCGCGTTTCCTTCACCCGGACCATGAGGTTCCGGGTGTATTGTTTTGAAAAGGGAATGCGATGAGCAAGCGCGAATCCGCGAAGTACAAGATCGACCGCCGTCTCGGCGAAAACATCTGGGGCCGCCCGAAGTCCCCGGTCAACAAGCGTGAATACGGTCCCGGCCAGCATGGCCAGCGCCGCAAGGGCAAGCTTTCCGATTTCGGCCTGCAGCTGCGCGCCAAGCAGAAGCTGAAGGGTCACTATGGCGACGTTTCGGAAAAGCAGTTCCGCAAGGTTTATGAAGAGGCTGACCGCCGCAAGGGCGACACCTCGGAGAACCTGATCGGCCTGCTCGAATCGCGTCTCGACGCGGTCGTCTACCGCGCCAAGTTCGTGCCGACTATTTTCGCCGCCCGTCAGTTCGTCAACCACGGCCATGTCAACGTCAACGGCAAGCGCGTCAACATCGGCTCGTATCGCTGCAAGCCGGGCGATGTCGTCGAAGTGCGCGAAAAGTCCAAGCAGCTGGTCATCGTTCTGGAAGCGGTCGGTCTCGCCGAGCGCGACGTGCCGGACTACATCGAAGCCGATCACAACAAGATGGTCGCGACCTTCTCGCGCATCCCTGGCCTGGCGGACGTTCCGTTTGCCGTGCAGATGGAACCGAACCTGGTCGTCGAATTCTACTCGCGCTAAAACGAGCGCGTTCTGCGACACCAAGCAAAGGCCGCCCGTCGAGGCGGCCTTTTCTTTGTCGGTCATGTCCGCTAACCCGGCGCTCTGGCCACTGAAAGCGACATGCCATGAACATGCTTCCAGACATCGAACCGATCGCCGACAGCGAAGGCGACTTCCATCCGCTGTTCGCCGACGTGCCGTCCTCGGTCGAATTCAACAAATTGCGCAAGCGGCTGCTGCGGCTGACCCGGCAGGCGATCGAGGATTTCTCGATGGTCAAGCCCGGCCAGCGCTGGCTCGTCGCGCTCTCGGGCGGCAAGGATTCCTACGGCCTGCTCGCGGTGCTGCTCGACCTCAAATGGCGCGGGCTCTTGCCGGTCGATCTTCTGGCCTGCAATCTCGACCAGGGCCAGCCGAATTTCCCCAAACATATCCTGCCGGACTATCTCGACAGTCACGGCATTGCGCACCGGATCGAGTATCAGGACACCTATTCCCTCGTCACCGACAAGCTGCCGGCGGGCAGCACCTATTGCTCGCTCTGCTCGCGCCTAAGGCGCGGCCATCTCTACCGCATTGCGCGCGAGGAGGGGTGCTCGGCGCTGGTGCTCGGCCACCATCGTGAGGATATTCTCGAAACCTTCTTCATGAACCTCTTCCATGGCGGCCGTCTCGCCGCCATGCCGCCAAAACTGCTCAACGACGACGGCGACGTCATGGTGCTGCGGCCATTGAGCTACTGCGCCGAGGCCGATCTGGAAAGATTCGCCGCCGCCATGCATTTCCCGATCATTCCCTGCGATCTCTGCGGCAGCCAGGAAGGTCTTCAGCGGAATGCCATGAAGGCGATGCTCGAGGACCTGGAAAAGCGTATGCCCGGCCGCAAGGATACGATGCTGCGCGCGCTGTCGAACAGCAGGCCATCGCACCTGCTCGACAGGAAGCTGTTCGACTTCGCTGCCCTCAACGACACCCTCACCACAAGGCAAGACATTTCCGATGACATTTGACGACACCGCGATCGATTGGCTGGCCGGCATTCTGGCCGAGGCGGCGCTGACCGAGATCATGCCGCGCTTTCGCCGGCTGGGCGATGGCGATGTCAGGCAGAAGACCTCGGCCGCCGACCTTGTGACCGAAGCCGACGTCAATGCCGAGCGGCTCATCACCGCCAGGCTGCTTGAGCGCTACCCCTCAGCGATGGT
>NZ_RZPQ01000288.1:0-6637 GCF_003999135.1 Mesorhizobium sp. M7A.F.Ca.CA.004.06.1.1
GCCGAGGAGTGCCGCAGCCCCAGTGCTGGCGCCGAAGAGGAGGCCGAGCGAACTGCCGATGCCGGCGCCGACCGCCAGCGAGGGCGCGAAGATGCCGCCCGGAATGCCCGAGATCATCGACAGCAGTCCCGCCAGGAACTTTTCGGCAAAGAAGAACCATGGCAGCGGCGTGCCTTCGACGGCGCCCCGTGCCTGCACGTAACCGGTGCCGAAGGTCAGCCCGCCCGAGGCGATGCCGATCACTGCAACCAGCAGCCCGCAGACGGCCGCGACCAGCAAAGCGCGCTGCAAAGGCTGCCCAGTGTTCCAGCGCCGGATCCGGCGTGTCGCCTTCAACGCCAGCAGCGAAAACAGCGCGCCGAGCCCGCCGCCGATGACGCCGCAGGCGATCACCAGCGGCCACTCGGCGGCAAACGAGATCGTGTCCTTGGCGACGCCGAAATAGGTGTAGTTGCCGAGCAGGCCGAGCGAGGCGAGGCCGGCCAGGATCACCGCCGTCAGCACCAGCCCGTTGGTACGCGCCTCGTAGGTGCGGCCCATCTCCTCGATGGCGAAGACGATGCCGGCCAGCGGCGTGTTGAAGGCGGCGGCGATACCGGCGGCCGACCCGGCCAGAATCAGGCCCCGCGCCTGCACCATGCCGCCCCAGCGCGCCGCCTGCAGCATCAGCGACGCGCCGACCTGCACGGTCGGACCCTCGCGGCCGATCGAGGCGCCGCAGAACAGGCCGACGATGGTGAGCATGATTTTGCCGACCACCAGCTTGAGGGACAGGATATGACTTCGGTCCTCGTCGTCGCGAAGATGGCGGGCGGCGATCGCCTGCGGAATGCCGCTGCCTTGCGAGCCGGGAACGAAGGTGTGGGCAAGCCAGGCGCACAGCACGAAACCCAACGGCGTAACGGCAAGCGGCAGATAGAAACGCCAGCCGCCTCCGTCTCCTGTCATCAGGTGAAACAGTTCCTGCGCCCTGTCCGCCAGCACCGCGAACAGCACGCTGATCACACCGATGCCAAGCGCCCCGGCCCAGAACACCAGGCGCGGCTGCCACACCCGCCGTGAGCCCCACATCGCGCGCGAACGCCGCAGCATGGGATATCTTCGCGATGTGCCGGCCATGTCTGTCCTCGAGCGGGGAGTATCGAGCCCTAACACGTGCAGGCCAGAGGTTAAACCGGCACAACCCATGACTCTGCCCTCAACCTGTGCTATGCGCCGCGCTTCCTTTCCGGCACGATGCGTGAAATCGGCCGCAAACCGCTTATATCAGTGCAACCATGACCCTTTCATTCGATCTCACCACTGACGGCGCCCGCGACGCGTTGCGCGCCCGCGCGGCACAGCCCGAAAAGCCGTCGCTGATCGGCCTGACGCGGGTCGAGCTCGCCGAGGCTCTGGTTGCATCAGGCACTGTGCCCGAGCGCCAGGCGAAAATGCGCGCCCAGCAGCTGTGGCACTGGATGTATGTGCGCGGCGTCTCCGATTTCGCCGGCATGTTCAACATTTCCAAGGATCTGCGCGCCGAACTGGACAAGCACTTCACCGTCGCCAGGCCCGAGATCGTCGAGGAGCAGATTTCCGCCGACGGCACGCGCAAATGGCTGTTCCGCTTTCCGCCGCGCGGCGCCGGCCGGCCGGTCGAGATCGAGACTGTCTACATTCCCGAAGAGGGTCGCGGCACGCTGTGCATCTCCTCGCAGGTGGGCTGCACGCTGACCTGCTCGTTTTGCCACACCGGCACGCAGAAGCTGGTGCGCAATCTGACGGCTGAGGAGATCCTCGCCCAGCTGCTCACCGCCCGCGACCGGCTCGGCGATTTTCCCGACCGCGACACGCCCGACGGCGCCATCGTGCCGGCCGAGGGCCGCAAAGTGTCCAACATCGTCATGATGGGAATGGGCGAACCGCTTTACAATTTCGAAGCGGTCAAGAAGGCGCTGCTGATCGCTTCCGACGGTGACGGCCTTTCCTTGTCGAAGCGCCGCATCACGCTGTCGACCTCCGGCGTCGTGCCGGAAATCTTCCGCACCGGCGAGGAGATCGGCGTCATGCTGGCGATCTCGCTGCATGCCACCAATGACGATCTGCGCGACCTGCTTGTGCCGATCAACAAGAAGTATCCGCTGAAGGAGCTGATCGCCGCCTGCCGCGCCTATCCCGGCCTGTCGAACGCCAAGCGCATCACCTTCGAATATGTGATGCTGAAGGATGTCAACGATTCCATCGAGGACGCCAAGGGGCTGATCAAGCTGCTCAAGGGCATTCCGGCCAAGATCAATTTGATCCCGTTCAACCCGTGGCCTGGCACCAACTACCAGTGCTCGGACTGGGAGACGATCGAGAAATTCGCCGACTACATCAACAACGCCGGCTATGCCTCGCCGATCCGCACGCCACGCGGCCGCGACATCCTCGCCGCCTGCGGCCAGCTCAAGTCCGACTCCGAGCGCATGCGCAAGGTCGACCGGCTGGCGCTGGAAGCGATGATGATAGCGGGGCACGGCGAGGCGTGAGCCGCCCCGTCGCCTGGCTGAAGCGCCTCGCCGTGATGGCGGTCGGCTATATCGCCGCCGTGCTGACCTCGATCCTGGTCCCGGTGCTGCTGATCGCTCTTCTGGAAGGTTTGGAAGATGGCAACTGGTCCATCATTTTCGCTTTCGACTGGCTGGGTTCCTTCCCGCTCGCGGTGTTGACCGTGACGATCGCCGCGCTGCTAATCGTCGGCCCGGCGCTCTTTGTCGCTGAATGGTTTTCGCTTCGGGGATGGTTCTACTTTGCCGCCACGGGTGCGATCACGTCCATCGCCTTTGGCGTGTCCATGCCGCGCTCGGCCGGCAGTTTTATCTTCAATCCGGGCTTTCTCGGTTTCCTGGCCACCGCCGGCATTGCCGCCGGTTCGGTCTACTGGCTTCTGGCCGGACGCAAGTCGGGCATGCGCCGGGATTTGGGCCGAGATCTGGGATGACCCGTCTCGTCGGCTACCTCATCCGTTTCACCGTCATCCTGTTCGGCTATGCCATCGCCTCGCTGGCGGCGAGCGCCTTCCTCAACATCCTGTTCCTGGCCTCTCTCGGCTACGCACCGGAGCAAGCGCAACCGGCGGTGACGGCTTCCCTGTATTTCTCGATTCCCTTCGTCGCCCTGTTCGTCGCCTATTTCGCCCTGATGCCGGCTTGCATAGTCATCCTGCTTGCCGAGATCCTCGGCCGGCGAGACTGGCTGTACTATGCCTTGGCGGGCGCGGCGGTTGCCGGCGTTTTCCTCGGGCTTGCCGACCACAGCGGTGACACCGCCTTCACGGTCAGGGACACCAGCGCCATCATGGCGGTGATCGGCGGCGGCATGGTCGGCGGCATCTTCTACTGGCTCAGCGCCGGGCGCTGGGCCGGAAGCTGGTGGCAAGGCGAACCAGAATCCGGCGATGGTGGTCGAGCAGGATGACGGCCGCTATTTCGCCTGGGCCGTCAGGATCTTGAGCGCGAAGGCGGAGAACACGCCGGCAAAGAGATAGTCGACCACCCGCGTGACGCGCGGGCTGGCCTTCATCGCCGCCGAGAACTTTTCCGCCGCCAGCACCATCGGCACGGTCACCGGGACCGACAACACGATGAACATGAGTCCGAGGAAAAACAGCTTTCCCGGGGCGTTCGGATCATGCGCGGAGACGAACTGCGGCAGGAAGGTCATGAAGAACAGGATGATCTTCGGGTTGAGCAGATTGACGCCGAGTCCCGCCGCCCAGCTGCGCAACAGCGAAATCTCGGGGCCGGTCTTCTTCTCCGGCGAAAAGGCCGAGCCCCTGGTGATCGCCTGCCAGGCCAGGAAGACGAGATAGCCCGCGCCGAAGATCTTCAGCACGAAGAAAGCCATCGGCGAGGCGACGATCAGTGCCGAGACACCGACAACCACCAGCGTGGTGTGGATCAGCGTGCCGCACAGCGCGCCGGCCATCGAGGCAAAGCCGGTGGCACGGCCCTGGTTGAGCGTGCGCGAGACGAACAGCGTCATGTCCGGACCCGGCGTGATCGCCAGGATGACCGTGGCAATGGCGAACTGGATCAGCGTGGCGGTGTCTGGAATGAACGACATGAGCGGCCCCAGGGAATTGGGAGGCCTATACAGGATGCGCCATGACGATGCCAGACACAGCAGCCACCCGATGTCGATCCAGCAGGCGTCCGCAAGGCATTCGCTGGACGGCCGGCCGCGGCGTCCTATGCCTGCCTGCTCAGCCGCATCCTCGCCGGCTCCTCCGCGACGAGTTGATCGTTGCTAACATCGGCGTCCCCGGTGATCTGGTCGATCGGCTTGGGCCGGCCGAGGAAATAGCCTTGCGCCTCGTTGCAGCCTTCGACCTGCAGGATGGTGAGCTGGACATGCGTCTCGACGCCTTCGGCAAGCACCGGAATGTCGAGGCTGCGGCCCAGCGTCAGCACCGCCCGGATGATGGCCTTGGCCTGCGGGCTTCGCTCGACGTCAGCCATGAACGAGCGGTCGAGTTTGATCTTGTCGAAGGGAAACGAGCGCAGCGTATCGAGCGATGAATAGCCGGTGCCGAAATCGTCGATCGCGATCGTCACCCCCAGCGCCTTGATCTGGCGCAGGACATGCAGCGTGCGCACCTTGTCGGCGACGATCGTCGATTCGGTGAGCTCCAGCTCCAACCGTTTCGGCGACAGCCCGGTCTCGATCAGGATTTGATGGATGAGCTTGGCGAGATCGGCATGGGCGAACTGTACCGGTGACAGATTGACCGCGATCTTGTGGCCATTGCCCCACGAGGCCGCCTGGCGGCACGCGGTCCGCAGCACCCATTCGCCGATCGCCATGATCGAGCCGTTCTCTTCGGCAATCGGGATGAATTCAGCGGGCGGAATCATGCCGTGCACGGGATGGGTCCAGCGCAGCAGCGCCTCGTAGCCGCAGGTGGCGCCGGTCGGGACCGAGGTCTGCACCTGATAGTGCAGCGAAAGCTCGCCGCGGTCGATCGCCTGGCGAAGGTCGGTGGCCAAGGCGCGGCGCGCCCGCGCCGTCTCGTCCATGGCGGATTCGTAGAAGCAGACGGCTCGCGTGACGTCGTTCTTCGCCCGGTACATGGCAAGATCGGCGTTGCTGACCAGCCGCTCGCGGTCGGCCCCGTCGCGCGGATAGACGGCGACGCCGATGCTGGCGCCCGCGGCGATCTCGAAATCGTCGAGCCGCAACGGTTCGAACAGGGATTTCTCCAGCCGCGAGACCAGCCCGAGAAGGTCCTTCTGATCCTTGAAGCGCTTGATCGCGGCGAACTCGTCACCGCCGAGCCGGGCGACGAACTCGCCCTCGCCGGTGAGTTTCGCCAGCCTGCGGGCGACGATCTTGAGCGCCTGGTCGCCGGCCGCATGCCCCCTGAGGTCGTTGATCTCCTTGAAGCGGTCGAGATCGATGACGATGACCGCCGTCATTGTGTCCTCGCCCTCGCGTGCCCGGTCGATCTCATGGTCGAGGCGGTCGTTGAAGGAGACCCGGTTGGGAAGGCCGGTAAGGGCGTCGTTGAGGGCGAGATGCTGAAGCCGCTCGAAACTCTCCAGACGGCCACGCTCATCGATCAGATAGCTGGCGAAGCCGGTGGCCGCGACGATCAGGCCCACCACGGCGACGGCGACCGCCATTGCCACCAGAATATCGGGATTGGTGCCTGTGCTGATGAAGGACAGCGGCGTCACCGCCACCGCGGCCATAGCCGTGAAATGCAGGCCGACGATCGCCAGCACCAGCAGCCCGATGGCGAGATAATGCGACCAGCGGTATGGCCGGCGCACGGCATGGCCGACGGCCAAGGCGGAGAACACGGCCGAGATGACCAGTGAGGCCACGACATAGGAGCCGTCCCATTCGACGATGCCGGCAACATGATAAGCCATCATGCCGGTGTAGTGCATGGACGAAATCGCCAGGCCGACGACGATGCCGCCCCATTCCGGAGCCAGGCGCCGGCTCTTGCCGGATGCGAGGGTGAAGCCCAGCCCGGTGCCGATGATGGCGATGACCAGGGATGCCATGGTCAGGACCGGATCGAAGGTGATCGGCGCGCCGGGCTGGTAGGCCAGCATGGCGATGAAATGGGTGCACCAGATCGACGAGCCGGCGGCGACCGCGGTCAGGAACAGCCAGCCCTTCATCTGCACGCCGGCGGTTTTCCTCGAACGGTCGAAGAGGCCGATCGTCACCCAGCAGCCGGTGACGCACATCAGCGCCGCCAGCAGGACAAGCCACAGATTATGCTCCATGGCGATGCATGATATAACGCGCATCAAGAACGGCCCGAGTCCGAGGACACCCACGACAAAGCAGGCAAGAAGCCGCCCGGAACGTGGTCAAGGCGGCTTTGTCGTAAGTGTTAGCGGCACGGCGTGAAAACTTGATTAAGTCCCTCCAGCAAATGCAGCCTTTGATTGCAGCAGATTGTTTTCGCTGCCGGCCGCCCCCGGCCATGCGCTGGACCAGAAGCCGTGCATGCACGCGTGCTTGCTCGCTCTGCCGTTCCTGCTAAAAGGCGCTGCGACAATCCGTGACGCCCAGGCTGGGGCGTCCGCCATCGACGGAGTAGAAATGTCCAAGGCCAAAGACGTCAAAAAAGTCGTGCTTGCCTATTCAGGCG
>NZ_RZPQ01000289.1:0-6608 GCF_003999135.1 Mesorhizobium sp. M7A.F.Ca.CA.004.06.1.1
GTTCTGGACGGTCCGTTCGCGGACAGCACGACCTCCGCGGCCTTCCGCGACATGCCGTATTTCCGGGCGAAGACCGCAGCGTCGTAAGGTTCGTTTTCGGCTACCGGTGCCGCGGACGTGATCCTGGCTTTGGTCATTGGCGCGTCCGCCGGAAACTCTCAAGCAACTCGCCTTCATTGCGGCAGCCATTCTGAAATAGCGAAAACACCGTGGCCGCCAGAAGCTGCACGTCCGACTCTCCCGACATGCGATTGAGTTTGCGCTCCAGGCAGACCCGATCGAAGACGCGCTGGCACAGCTGCAGATCGGAAGGATGGAAACCAGGATTGCGCTTATGAAGGCTCGACATAAGAAGCCCCTTTCGGAGCAGCGACCACTTCCTTGACGCTGTGGGTCAAAAAATGAAATCGGGCTGAGCAAGAGTCAACATCGGCCTTCATCACAGTAAGTATCGTACAATTCTCCCGCCGCTCTGCCCCACTTTTCGAACGGTTCTCGGGCCCGGCGCGACATGGCGCCTTTGTCATTAGCCGGCGGATTTCATCGACCCTCACCGTGATCCGGCGCTCTCATGAAATATGTCGGTTTTGTACCAAGTGGCGCTTGGTACGTTTCCGACACTAACATTCAGGCCGATCTTTTCATATGCGAACGGGCGTTGGGGGGCGCCGTGCTTCGAATTTCATATCGCATTGATATCTTTCTTCGTTCAGAGCCCCTATACATAGGCGATCGTCCGTACGTTTTTACGGGCACGGACGGCTGGGAGATTGGATGGCTCTTGCCCTGCATTGGGCCACGCCATGTCTGATCTCACCAAATACCGAAATCAGCTGCTGCGGCGCATGCCTGCGGATGATCTGGCGTTGCTCGAGCCGCACATGCAGCGCTGCGACTTGCCGCTACGCATGATGCTGGTGACCCCGAATATTCCGATCGAGGCCGTCTACTTCATCGAACAGGGCATCGGTTCGGTGGTCGCCAGCACCGCGAGCGGCCAAGAGGCCGAAGTGGGCTTCATCGGCTTCGAGGGCATGACGGGATATTCCCTGGTGATGGGCGACGACCGTGCGCCGCATGCCTGTTATGTCCAACTCGAAGGCGAAGCGATCCGCATCGAAGCCGGCGCTTTCAAGGCAGCATTGGCGGCAAGTGCAACCTTGCGCATGTTCCTGCTGCGCTTCGTCAACGCGCTACAGACCCAGGCCGGCTGCACCGCGCTCGTCAACGCGCGGCTGAAGCTCGAGGAGCGGCTGGCGCGCTGGCTGCTCATGTGCGACGACCGCGTGCCCGGCGAACATCTCGCCATCACCCACGAATTCCTGGCCATCATGCTTGGTGTCAGGCGGCCAGGCGTCACCGTCGCCCTCCAACTGCTTGAAGGCCGCGCGTTGATCCGCTCGCGTCGGGGCGAGATCGTCATTCGCGACCGCGCCGGACTGCTGGAACTCGCCAATGGCAGTTACGGCGAAGCCGAGGCCGAATATACAAGGCTGATCGGCGAGATCGGCGCGGCCTGATCAGGAGCGGTTGCCGCATCCGGCTTGCCCGATGTCGCTTTGCCGGGCGGTGCCGCACCGCCTTTAAATGCGCCCCGGCCAATCGGCCCATCCCCGTCGATCGGTCCATCCTTGGCTATCGGCAACCCGGCATGCTCCAGACTTGCAAGCTTGCACTTCGTCTGTTCGGCCGCCGCTCCCACAAGGCAGTCGATGGTGAACATGGCACCGGCGTGATCGCTGGCCGCGACCGCCTGGCGGATCTTCGTCAATTGCGCTTGCGTGTAGTCCAGAAGCTCGACCAGGCCGGTATGATCCAAACCGCCCTCCATTGCAGGATGTCGAGAGGCCGATCTCAGGTCGCTCTTGCCATCGAAATACGCCCATTTACACGGCTTGCATAGCCGGACTGTCAGAATCGTACAGTCTACGCGCCACCGGGTCGTTGCCTATTGGCCAAAGGTCCATCTTCGCGCCGCCGCCACGGCATGCAACTGTATATAAGCAATCGCTTGAATACTGGTCCGTACGTCTGTCGGGGAGATGTCGTGCCAATTCGCGAGAATCTCGCCGCCAATCTCAGGCGGCTGGTCCAACGCCACGCTTCCGTCAGCGCGGTGTGCCGTGAGCTTGGCATCAATCGCACCCAGTTCGAGCGCTATCTGCAAGGCAAGGCGGTTCCCAACAAAGCCACCGCAAGGCTGATCTGCGACTATTTCAAGATCGATGAGAATGAGCTGTATCGTGAGCCGGCCGCCGCGGCAGCCAAGAGCGACGGCAACGCAACGCTGCGCCAGGCCCTGTACGAAAACATGGTGCGGCCGCCGTCGCCCGCCATCGCCGGAGGCACATATTTCACCTATTTTTCGATGCCCGGCCGACCCGACTTTTTGATGCGCTCGGTCACCTTCGTGCGGCGCGAGGCCGATCTCGTCACCTTCAGGCGGGTGACGCGCTGGGCTTCGGGCGATGGCCGGGGTGGCTCGAGAATACCCGGCAACCATTACGGCGTGGCGATCTCGCGCCTGAACTGGATTTATTTCACCGGCATCAACCGGCGCCAGACCACCGAGCCCTCAATCATGACCGTGCAGTGGGCTCCCATCTCCGAACCGGTTCTGGTAGGCAGGGCGATCGTCCTCACCGGATCAGGGCCGGCCTTTGTATCCGTCATCATGCGGCAGGACGTCGCCAGGATCAGCATGAGGCGAGCGCTGCAGATGGCCCATATCGTCAGTCTCGACGACCCCAGTGTCGATCGGCTGGTGGTCAGTCTCGCACGAGAGACCCGATAAACTCGCTTCTTACGGGAAAAATCGGGGAAAGTTTCAAGTTTTTCGACTATATTTTTCTTCGTTTCGGGATTTTTGCGCAAAAAACCCCGGAACTTTCACCCAAACCTGTCGTTTTCCAGCTGATCGTTGCTTCGACGATCCCAAAGCAACAGGAGGAGTACCGCCATGAACATCAAGATGATCTGTTTCGGCGCGATGACGCTCTCGATGGTTGCCGGTACGGCGCTTGCCGCGAGCGACACCGGCACGTCGGCTCTCGACGATCCGGCCAAGATGCAGCCCTTCTACACCGACTCCAGCAGGAAGACGATGGTCAGCGACGACGATTTCGTGAAGGCCTGGAAGGCCCTTACGCCGGACGACCAGACCGCGATGATGAAGGCCTGCGAGGACGAGGCGAAGGACGCCACTGCGGCCAACAGCCATCCGGAATTCTGCAGCAGCGTGAAAGCGAACGGCGGCAGCAAGTAGCAATCCAGCGGCCCGATGAGAAACAGCCCCTTCGCGGGGCTGTTTTGCGTCTGCCGCGGGGCGCACGGACAAGCCCGCCACGCAACGATCAAGCCACGCAACGATCAAGCCCGGCCGGCGCGCCGGCCCATTTCCCATTCCTGCTATGTTGCACCGCGATAAAATTGCTCTATGTTGCACTGCGATAAATTTGTTGCATTGCGATATCAGCCTGCCCGGCCGACGTTGCGCAGGGGCTGGGCCTTGCACGAAGGAGCCGTCGTGGCAGCATCGTTCCGGCCGGACATACAAGGATTGCGCGCGCTCGCCGTCGGCGGTGTCGTCGCCTACCATTTCGGCCTCACCGCGCTCCCCGGCGGCTTTGCCGGCGTCGACATCTTCTTCGTCATCTCGGGCTGGCTGATAACAACCCATCTCATGCAGGAGATCGGCGAGACCGGCCGGCTCGACCTTTGGCGCTTCTATGCCAGGCGCGCGCGGCGGCTTCTGCCGGCAGCTTTATTCGTCATCCTGGTTACGCTGGCCGCCGGCTACTTCATCCTGGCGCCGCAGGAGCAGGCGCTCTATTCGCGCGGCGCCATGTTCGCCTCCGCCTATTCCATCAATCTGTGGCTGCTGCGCTGGTCGTTCGACTATTTCGCCGCCGACGCCACCAGCAATCCCTTCATCCACTTCTGGTCGTTGTCGGTGGAGGAGCAGTTCTATCTGGCCTGGCCGGCGCTGCTTCTGCTGGCCGCCTGGCTGCGGCCGGGCCGGCGAACGGCCGCAGCCGTGATCGGCGTTGCCGGCCTTGCCTCCTTCGCCGCCTGCCAGTGGCTGACCAGCGCGGCGCCGGCCTGGGCCTTCTATTTTTCACCGCTGCGCGCCTGGGAGTTCGCCGCCGGCGGCCTGGCGACGCTGGTCCCCATGGCTTTGCTGCAGCACCGCATCTGGCTGCGGGCAGCACTTGGCTGGCTCGGCCTGGCGCTGATCGCGACCGCCTATCTCCTGTTGAGCGAGGACCTGCCCTTCCCCGGCTGGTACTCGTTGCTGCCGGTGGCGGGCACCGTGCTGGTGCTGCTGAGCGGCATCGGCGGGCCGCAGACCAACAGGCGGACCGGCTGGCAAGCCCTTGGCCCGGCCGCCGCTTTGTCCCTGCCGCCCTTGCAATGGATCGGCACGCTCTCCTATTCGCTCTATCTCTGGCATTGGCCGGTCATCGTCTATGCCGGGATGCTGGCGCCGGAGCTTTCCGTGCCGCAGCGCCTTGGCTGTGGCGTGCTGGCGCTCGCGCTGTCGGTGCTCACCTATCATTTGATCGAAGACCCGGCGCGGCGCGGCGCCTGGATGGCGGTAGGCGCCCGCGCCTTTCCCAAGGCCATTCCAGGCGCAAAACCGCTTCGCGCTTTTCCCGGCCTTGTGCTGGTTCCCGCGCTGATGCTGACCGGCACCGGCGTGGCGGTCGCCTATGCCAACGCGCATCTGGCCACGCGCAATATCGGCCCCGAGCAGCGCGGCATCGAGCAGGCGGTCGAAAGACCTTCCATCGCGCGAGCTGTCGACAAGAACTGCCTGGCCGACTTCCAAACGGTGACGCCGAAACCCTGCATGTTCGGCCCGGCCGACGCCACCCGCACCATCGTGCTGTTCGGCGATTCGCACGCCGACCAGTGGTCGACGCCGCTGATCGAAGCAGCCAGGCGCAACGACACAAAGATCATCACCTATCTCAAATCATCGTGCCGCGCTTCGCGGCTCTCCACCTTCAACACGGTGCTGAAGCGCGACTACACCGAATGCGACGCCTGGCGCGAGCAGGCCATATCAGAGATCATCCGCCACAAGCCGCGCCTGGTGGTGATCTCCGAATTTTCCATCGGCAATCTGATCCGTGACCTGCCCGCGGCCGAACGCACCGCTGAAGTAGCGCGCTGGCAGGCCGGCCTGCGCTCGACCTTGCAGGCCTTCAGCCGGGCCGGTGTCGAGACGGCTGTTATCCGCGACACGCCGATCAACGCCAGCTTCGCCGGCTCCTGCGTGGCGCGCACCCTGTGGTGGCGCGAGGCACCCTCGCCGCACTGCGACACGCCAAGAGCCGAAGCCGCCAACGATAGCACCGCCGCCGCCGAGCGCGCCGTGGTGACCAGCGTGCCCGACACCCGCTACATCGACCTCACCAACCAATTCTGCGGCCCGACCACCTGCCACGTCGTCATATCAGGCAAGCTGGCGTTTCGTGACAGGCACCATCTGGCGACGGGCTTTGCCGAGACACTGGCGGGGCCATTGGAGCGGGCCTTGTTTTAGGCGCCTGGGTATCTGCGCCCGGTCCGCATTGTTCATCACATCTTGCGAATCTGTGGAACGGGCTTGATCACCGATCCGGCAGGCATCGCCGGTCGGATCCATTTCACCCCTCACCGCCTCATCATCATCCCGTAATGCACTGCCAACAAATCCAGCCCCACCTTCAGGAGCTTCGTCACCACGTTCCGGCCTTCGCCGGTCTGCTCGGACAGGCGCTTGAGGGAACCGTCCGCGCAGCAGACTTGTCGCACCACGGCGGCCACCTCCCAATGGCCTAGCGCTCTTGTGGCGGCGGCATAGGCCCTGCCGGCGTCGAGCACACTGTCGGCGATGCCGCCGCCATCGCGGCCGCCGTCGACGCGCTCGGTCCAGCGCATCGGCTTGACATCAGCCTGCTGGCTGCAGCGGAAATCCTCGCGGTAGCGCAGACCTGCCTCGCGCTGCTGGCGCGACAGCGAGGTGATGCCGATAAGCGCATCGATGGCGCGCACCCGCACGATGCCGCCGGTGGCGGCGTAGCCGTCATTCGACACCTCGTAGACACGAGCAGCCTCCAGCGTGCCCGCCGCCAGCCGCTTGCGGCCGAAGGCGTCATCCCTGAGCGCGAAATCATGGCCGATCTCGCGGCGTATGCGCACCTGCTCGGCCTCGCCCTTCGGCAATTTCGGCGCCTGCGGTTTGACGGGTCTGGTCCTTTTGCTCATGGGAGGCTCCTGGTTGGCTCGGGATGATGGAGAACGGCAAAGCGGCGATCCTTCGCGCTGTTGGGCATCTCCCCACATGGTCGGCAGGGCGGAGAGAGCCGCCGTTCGGTTGGCCTTCGTTGAATCGGAGGTCGTCGCCTCCTCGCCGCTGCGCCAGCATCCTTGCCGCCCGGCATCCAGGCTGATGGAACCGGCGCGAGCTTTCGACGTTATGTCGCGTCCATGCCAAGGGGAGGTTCGCCGATGACAGCCTTCATGCCGGTTACCGTGCGCTTTTGCGATAACAAAACCATGCTGGTCAGTTCGGTGGCCGGCGCAGCCGAGGCATTGCGCCACCAATGGCCCGACAAGAC
>NZ_RZPQ01000028.1:0-16608 GCF_003999135.1 Mesorhizobium sp. M7A.F.Ca.CA.004.06.1.1
GACAGGCACCGAGGCCAGCGAGATGACATTGTTGATCACCGTCGGCTTGCCGAACAGCCCCTTATGCGCCGGCAGCGGCGGCTTTGCGCGCACCATGCCGCGCTTGCCCTCGAGCGAATCGAGCAGCGCCGTCTCCTCCCCGCAGACATAGGCTCCGGCGCCGACCCGGATCTCCATGTCGAACGCGTAAGGTGAACCCAGCACGCTGGCGCCAAGAACGCCGGCCTTGCGGGCGACCTCGACGGCCTTGTTCATCACCGCCACCGCATGCGGATATTCCGAGCGGACATAGACAAAGCCCTTGGTCGCGCCCGTGGCTATACCGGCGATCGTCATGCCTTCGATCAGCACAAACGGATCGCCCTCCATTATCATGCGGTCGGCGAAGGTGCCTGAATCGCCTTCGTCGGCGTTGCAGACGATGTATTTGCGGTCGCCTGCGGTATCGAGCACCGTTTTCCACTTGATGCCGGTCGGGAAGCCGGCGCCGCCGCGCCCGCGCAGGCCCGATTCGGTAACCTGGGCGACGATGTCGGCAGGCGTCAGTGCCAGCGCGTTCGTCAGTCCGTTCAACCCGCCATGCTTCTTGTAGGATTCGAGCGAAAGCGGATCCGTGACGCCGCAGCGCGCGAAGGTCAGCCGCGTCTGCTTGGCGAAGAAGGGGATCTTGTCCGGTGAGCCCAGCCAGCGCTTGTGATGGCCGCCGGTGAGAAAGCCGCCGTCGAACAGGCTTTTGACGTCGGACGGCTTTACCGGCCCATAGGCGACGCGGCCGTTCGCTGTCGCAACTTCGACCATTGGTTCGAGGAAATAGGCGCCGCGCGACCCGTTGCGCACGATCTTGGCTTCGATGCCGCGCTCGGCGAGTTCGCCGGCGATCGCCTTGGCGACCTTTTCGGCGCCAAGCGCCAGCGCACCGGAATCGCCGGGAATGTAGATGCGCGGGATCATGAGCGCACCTCTGCAACGATCTCGTCGAGCTTCTCGTCATTGAGCCGCCCGATCACCTCGCCATCCAGCATAGCGGCGGGCGAACAGGCGCACAGGCCGAGACAATAGACCGGCTCCAGCGTTACCGAACCGTCGCGGGTCGTCTCATGGAAGCCGATGCCCAGCAATTGCTTCAGCTTGGCGGCGATGGCGTCCGAACCCATCGACTGGCAGGATTCCGCCTGGCAGAGCTTCAGCACATGCCGGCCTGCCGGGTGGCTGCGGTAATCATGATAGAAGCTGACGACGCCGTGCACCTCGGCCCTGGAAATGTTCAGCGCCTCGGCGATGACCGGCAGCGCATCCTTGGGCACATGGCCGAACTCTTCCTGGATGCCGTGAAGGATCGGCAGCAACGGGCCTTCGAGGCCCTTCATCTCCTGGATGATCGCGACCGTGCGCGACGTGATCTCGGTACTTGCAGGCTGCATTGTCATGCAGCGCCCTCCCTATCGTAGCGACCCATACATATCGGCCAGAAGCATCAAGCTGTTTTGGAACAACGACATGCGCGTGCCGCTTTATCGCTAAGTGCTTAAGAAACCAGAGAAAACCTCTGAAATCAATAAAGCGGTTTCGTTGTACGATAGAAATTTTCTATCGTTCCGTTCGGCTAACTCTGTCTAGCGGAACGGTTTGCGTGGAAATCGTCCGCCAGCGCCATTGCCTCGTCCAGCAGCGCCGAGACCAAAGGTGTGTGCGGTTCGCGCGGTGTCGCCACCAGGCCGACCGTGTGGCTGGCATCCGGCTCGACAATCGGAATGGCCCGGATCGGCTCGGAAAAGCCGAATGTTTCCGCAAGGTTGAGCGGCATGATCGACGACCATTTGCCGGTGCGGATGTGCGAAAACAGCACGATCATCGAATTGGATTCCAGCGTCGGTCGCACCTGCACGCCGGCTTCGGCCAGATGCTGATCGATGATGCGACGGTTCTGCATGTCTGGCGTCAACAGGCACAGCGGCAGGCTTGAGAGCTCTGCCCATGTCACTTTGTCGCGGTCGGAATAGGGATTTCCCATCGCGGTGATCAGTTGGTAGCGCTCGTCATAGAGCGGCACGCTGGTCACCCGCCCCAGCGGCTCGTTGTCGAGATAGGTGATGCCGGCATCGATGTCGAAATTGCCGAGCAGCGACAGCACCTCGATCGAGGTCCGCGACAGCACCGAAAAGGTGACGCCTGGATGCTTTTCGCGAAACGGCGTCGTCAGCCGCGGCAGCATGGCGAGCGCCGTCGGAATGGCGGCGATGCGGATACGGCCCGAAAGTCCGTGGCGCGCCGCGCGCATTTCCTCGCGCATGGTCCTGGTGTCGCCGACGATGCGGCGTGCCCACACCAGCACCTGTTTTCCCTCCGGCGTCAGCCCCTGGAAGCGTGAGCCGCGCAGGACCAGCATGACGCCAAGCTGGCCCTCCAACTGCTTGATGCCGGCCGAGAGCGTCGGCTGGGTGACGCCGCATACCTCCGCCGCCCGGCCGAAATGCTCCTCCCTGGCGAGCGCGATGAAGAATTCCAGCTTGTCGATCATGCGATCTTTCCGGTGGTTCGCTGCAAGGTCGGGGAAATCGCGCCTCACCGCAAGCGCGATGCACAATTGCCCTGCATCCACACCTTTAAGCCGGCTACCTGTTTCCCGCGGCGCGATGCGGCGCTATGTGGATGAAACTGGGAGATCGACCATGCTGGGCTGGTTCCGCAAGCTTTTGCCGCGCGAAGATCGCTTCTTCGACCTGTTCGAACGACATTCGCGCACCGTGGTCGGCGGCGCCGAGGCGCTGGAGCAGCTTCTCCAGGGCAGGGATATCGACCTCTGGTGCCAGAAAATCGTCGATCTCGAAGATGAGGCCGACCACATCACCGCGGAAGTCCTGCTGGCGGTGCGGCGCTCCTTCATCACGCCTTTCGATCGCGGCGACATCAAGGACCTGATCCAGTCGATGGATGATGCCATCGACATGATGCACAAGACGGTCAAGACGGTGAAGCTGTTCGAGCGCAAGGAATTCGATCCGCTGATGCAGGAAATGGGTGGCGTCATCGTCGCCGCCGCCAAGCTGGTGGCCGAGGCGATCCCGCTGCTCAACAAGGTCGCGACGCACACGGTGCGCCTCAACGCCATCGCCGAAGAGGTGATGCGCGTCGAAAGCCGGGCCGACGACCTGCACGAGCAAGGGCTGAAGGATCTCTTCAGGAAGCACGGCAGCAGCGATCCGATGGCGTACATGATCGGCAGCGAGATTTATGGCCAACTGGAAAAAGTGGTCGACCGCTTCGAGGACGTCGCCAACGAGATCAGCGGCATCGTCATTGAGAATGTCTAGGTGATGGAAGCCACCATTGCCTTTCCCGTGCTGGTCGGCCTCGTCGGCGTCGCGCTGTTCTTCGACTTTCTCAACGGCTTGCACGATGCCGCCAACTCCATTGCCACCATCGTCTCCACCCGCGTGCTAAGGCCGCAATACGCGGTATTGTGGGCGGCTTTCTTCAACTTCATCGCCTTCATGTTCTTCGGCCTCCACGTCGCCGAGACAGTGGGCAAGGGTATCGTCGATGTCAGCATCGTCACCCCGGCGGTCATCTTCTCGGCGCTCGTCGGCGCCATAGTCTGGAACATCGTCACCTGGATCGCCGGCATCCCGTCGAGCAGCTCGCATGCGTTGATCGGCGGCCTGGTAGGTGCCGGTGTGGCAAAGGCAGGCGTGGGCGCCATCGTCTGGACAGGGCTTGGCAAGACGGTTGCGGCAATCGTCCTGTCGCCAGCGACCGGCTTTATCCTGGCGCTCATCCTGATTTTCGTCGTCTCGTGGCTCTTCGTGCGCCAGACGCCCTTTGCGGTCGACAGTACCTTCCGCGTCATGCAGTTCTTTTCCGCCTCGCTCTATTCGCTCGGGCACGGTGGCAATGACGCGCAGAAGACCATGGGCATCATTGCCGTGCTGCTCTATTCGCAAGGCATGCTCGGCGCGACTTTCCATGTACCGCTCTGGGTTGTCCTCACCTGTCAGGCGGCACTGGCGCTCGGCACCCTGTTCGGCGGCTGGCGCATCGTCCACACCATGGGCTCGAAGATCACGCGGCTGAACCCGATGCAGGGTTTTTGCGCCGAGACCGGCGGGGCGATCACCCTGTTTGCCGCGACCTGGCTCGGCATTCCCGTGTCGACCACGCACACCATCACTGGCGCCATCATCGGCGTCGGCGCCGCCCGCCGCGTCTCGGCCGTGCGCTGGGGCATTGCCGGCAACATCGTCATTGCCTGGATCGTCACCTTGCCGGCCACCGCTTTGATTTCGGCGCTCACCTACCTGGCGGTTGGCCTGGCGAGGTGACGTAAAGAAATCTACCTGTCCACAAGGTTCAGGATGTTGCCGTCCGGGTCCTTGAACCAGGCGACCTTCATTCCGTAACCGACGTGGAGATCGCCCTCCAGCGTCAAGCCCGGCATCTGATAGTGCTCGAAGGCGACGCCCTTCGTCTTCAGTTCCTTGACGATGTTGCCGATCTCGTCGCCAACCATCCAGGTTACCGCTGTCGCCTTGTTGGTTCCGGCAAATTGAGAATGATAGACGTTGAGGGTGGTATCGCCGCTTTTGTAGACGATCAGTTCGCCGCCCTCATCGTGCACCTGTTTCAGGCCAAGCGTTCCCTCATAGAAAGCCTTGGCTTTCGCGAGATCCTTCACCGCGAGATTGGCCGTTGCATTGCTGTTTGCGAGCATGATGGTCTCCTTTCCTGGTTGTCGACCCCGTGCTGGTCACCGAAATAGGTCGCCGCGATCGTTTGACGACTGTCGCTCGACCTGATTGTTGGCCGCATCGGCGCTCGATTATCTGGAAGACGTTTGGCGCGGATGAAATCCGA
This sequence comes from Mesorhizobium sp. M7A.F.Ca.CA.004.06.1.1, assembly GCF_003999135.1. Taxonomy (NCBI): domain Bacteria; kingdom Pseudomonadati; phylum Pseudomonadota; class Alphaproteobacteria; order Hyphomicrobiales; family Phyllobacteriaceae; genus Mesorhizobium; species Mesorhizobium sp. M7A.F.Ca.CA.004.06.1.1. The sequence continues at coordinate 4,852 of NZ_RZPQ01000028.1, forward strand.
CAGGACCCGCCGCTTTTCCAGGCACGCCAAGGCAGCCATTGCTCCACGGCTTGGTTCTGTCCGGAAACTGCATTATCTCAGGTGCAAGCTGCATCTCAGGCGCAAGCTGCGTAAGGAAAAACTGCCATGTCCGTCACCAAGGAAATCGTCACCGAGCGTCTGAAGACGGTCAACGGGCCGGATTTCACCGGCAACATCGTCGACCTCGGCATGGTTTCGGAGATTTTCATCGCCGACGGGAAGGTCTTCTTCTCGATTACCGTTCCCGCCGCTCGTGCCCAGGAAATGGAGCCGCTGCGCGCCGCCGCCGAGCGCGTCGTCAAGACAATCCCCGGGGTCGCCGGCGCGGTCGTCGCGCTGACGGCCGAGAAGAGGGGCGGCGGCATGGAGGCGCCGGTTCCGTCGCGCCCCGCACCCAGGCCCGTTCCGCCGGCTGCGCCCGCTGCCGCCGCGCCGCGTGCGGCTCCGCACGCGCCCGCCTCGCACAGTTCGGGCAAACGTGGCGTGCCCGGTATCGAGGCGATCATTGCCGTTGCTTCCGGCAAGGGCGGCGTCGGCAAGTCGACCACCGCCGTCAACATCGCGCTCGGCCTCGCCGCCAACGGCCTGCGCGTCGGCGTGCTGGATGCCGACATCTACGGACCGTCCATGCCCAGGCTGCTCAACATCCACGGCCGGCCGCAGACCGTCGACGGCAAGATCCTGAAACCGATGGAGAATTACGGCCTGAAGGTAATGTCCATGGGTTTCCTCGTCGACGAGGAAACGCCGATGATCTGGCGCGGCCCGATGGTGATGTCGGCGCTGACGCAGATGCTGCGCGAGGTCGAATGGGGCCGTCTCGACGTGCTCGTCGTCGACATGCCGCCCGGCACTGGCGACGCGCAGTTGACCATGGCCCAGCAGGTGCCGCTGGCTGGTGCTGTCATCGTCTCGACGCCACAGGACCTGGCCCTGATCGACGCGCGAAAAGGCCTCAACATGTTCAAGAAGGTCGACGTCCCGTTGCTCGGCATCGTCGAGAACATGAGCTATTTCATCGCCCCGGACACCGGCAAGCGCTACGACATCTTTGGCCATGGCGGCGCCCGCCGCGAGGCCGAGCGCCTCGGCGTCACCTTCCTCGGTGAGGTGCCGCTCGAAATGGGCATTCGCGAAAGCTCGGATGCCGGCACGCCGGTTGTCGTCTCCAAGCCCGATGGCCCCGAAGCGAAAATCTACCGCGACATCGCCTCGAAGGTCTGGGACCGGGTCAACGAAGAGCGTGGTGCGGCTGCTGCTGCCGTGCCGAGTATTGTGTTTGAATAGCAGGCGCCGCCGTGCTGCAGCCTAGGCCGCGCCGACCTTCTCGCCAAAGCTGGAAAAAAACTGTCCAGCCAGTTTCTTCGAGGTCGATTCGATCAGGCGGCTGCCAAGCTGTGCGATCTTGCCCCCGACATCGGCCTTGGCCGCGTAGTTCAATATCGTGGCGTCGGGTCCATCCGCCGTCAGCGTCACGTCGGCGCCCCCCTTGGCGAAGCCTGCAATGCCGCCCTTGCCTTCGCCCTGGATGGTGTAGGAGTGCGGCGGCTTCAGGTTCTTCAGCGTCACTTCGCCGTTGAACGTCGCCTTGATCGGTCCGATCTTCACCACCACGGTTGCCGCCATCTCGGTCGGCGACTTCATCTCCAGGCTCTGGCAGCCGGGAATGGTCGCCTTCAAGACCTCGGGATCGTTCAGCGCTTCCCACACTTTTTGCAGCGGTGCGGCAATGCGCTCCTCGCCTTCGATCACCAAAGCCATGAAAACCTCCCGGACAAGACTGCCCGAACCCGTAACGCACGGCTCGGTGCGTGTCTATCGCACCAAAGTCCGGTTGCGACCGCACGCCCTCTTGCCTGCTCCCGCGCGTTGCCATATCGATTTGTCTTACAAATACGGAGACCATGATGGCAGGCGCCCCCACCCATAAGAAAAAATTTCGCTCGCAGGAGTGGTTCGACAATCCCGACAATCCGGGCATGACGGCGCTCTATCTCGAACGCTATCTCAATTACGGCCTGACGCGCGCCGAACTGATGTCCGGCAAGCCGCTGATCGGCATCGCCCAGACCGGCTCGGATCTGTCGCCTTGCAACCGTCACCATATCGAACTCGCCAAGCGTGTGCGCGAAGGCATCGTCTCGATGGGCGGCATTCCCTTCGAGTTTCCTTGCCATCCGATCCAGGAGACCGGCAAGCGCCCGACCGCGGCACTTGACCGCAACCTTGCCTATCTCAGCCTTGTCGAGGTGCTCTACGGCTATCCGCTCGATGGCGTCGTGCTGACCATCGGTTGCGACAAGACGACACCGGCCCTGCTGATGGCGGCGGCCACCGTCAACATCCCGGCGATCGCCCTGTCGGTCGGCCCGATGCTCAATGGCTGGCACAAGGGCAAGCGCACCGGCTCCGGCACCATCGTCTGGGAATCACGCCAGCGCCTGTCGGCCGGCGAGATCGATTATGACGAGTTCATGGATATCGTCGCCTCGTCGGCGCCGTCCACCGGCTATTGCAACACCATGGGCACCGCCACCACGATGAACTCGCTGGCCGAGGCGCTTGGCATGCAGTTGCCGGGCTCGGCCGCCATTCCCGCGCCCTACCGCGAGCGCGGCCAGATTTCCTATGAGACCGGAAAACGCATCGTCGAGATGGTGCATGAGGATCTGAAGCCGTCCGACATCATGACGAGAGAGGCTTTCGAGAACGCCATCGTCGTCAATTCGGCCATTGGCGGCTCGACCAACGCGCCTATCCATCTCAACGCCATCGCCCGTCACCTTGGAGTCAAGCTCGACAATGACGACTGGCAGACGGTCGGCCTCAATGTGCCGCTGCTGGTCAATTTGCAGCCGACGGGCGAATATCTCGGCGAGGACTACCATCATGCCGGCGGCGTGCCGGCGGTCATCGCCGAACTGATGAAGGGCGGGCTGTTGCCGCATCCCGGCGCGCGCACCGTCAACGGCAAGTCGATCGGTGAGAACAGCGAGGGCGTTGCCAACGAAAATCCCGACGTCATCCGCTCTGTCGCCAAGCCGCTGAAGGCCAATGCCGGCTTCATCAATCTTCGGGGCAATCTGTTCGATTCGGCGATCATGAAGACCAGCGGCATCTCGCCGGAATTCCGCGAACGCTATCTCTCCAACCCCAAGGATCCCGAGGCTTTCGAAGGTAACGCCATGGTTTTCGACGGGCCGGAGGATTACCACGCCCGCATCGACGACCCGGCGCAAGGCATCGACGAACACACCATCCTGTTCATGCGCGGCGCTGGCCCGGTCGGCTATCCCGGCGGTGCCGAGGTCGTCAACATGCAGCCGCCGGCCTATCTCATCAAGAAGGGCATCCACGCGCTCGCTTGCATCGGTGACGGCCGCCAGTCGGGCACGTCGGGTTCGCCCTCGATCCTCAACGCCTCGCCGGAAGCGGCGATTGGCGGCGGACTGGCGCTGCTCAAGACGGGCGATCGTGTCCGCATCGACTTGCGCAAGGGTACGGCCGACATCCTCGTCACCGACGACGAGATCACCCGGCGCCGCGCCGAGTTGCAGAACAATGGCGGCTTCCACTATCCCAAGCACCAGACACCCTGGCAGGAGATCCAGCGCGGCATGGTCGCGCAGTTCTCGGAGGGGATGGTGCTGAAGCCGGCGGTGAAATACCAGGATGTCGCGCACACCAGCGGTGTCCCCAGAGACAATCATTGATACTGAATCGACGGATGGCGGCTTGATCAAATCAGGCCGCCATCGGTTTTCCGGTTATCCTGGCCGGGTAGGTCGAGAACGGTCACCGTCCTTGACAAGCGCGCCCAACAAATCCACCATCATGACAAGGGGTGCATCGCGACGACCCCGTGAGGCGTCAGCCCAACGTTCGCGTCCAAGCTTCTCTTTTCAGGAGGTGGACGCCATGCCGTCAACAACCGCTATCACCGTACCGCAATTGTCCCGGCTCATAGGTCTGCCGGGTGCACCTGTCATCATCGATGTTCGCATCGAAGAAGATTTCGAAGCCGATCCGCGCCTGTTGCCGGCCTCGTGCCGGCGCGATTTCAAAACCGTTTCGACCTGGGCGGCCGAGTTTGCCGACAAGCCGGTGGCCGTCGTCTGTCAGAAGGGGCAAAAGCTCTCGCAAGGCGTCGTCGCATGGATGCGCCATGAGGGGATATCAGCCGAATCCCTTGAAGGCGGCTTTGAGGCCTGGCGCGATGCCGGGGGGCTTCTGGTCCGCACCGCCAAGTTGCCGCCACGCAATGAAAAGGGCGCCACCGTCTGGGTGACGCGATCCCGCCCGAAGGTCGACCGCATCGCTTGCCCATGGCTGATCCGGCGTTTCCTCGACCCCGACGCGGTGTTCCTGTTTGTCGAACCCGCTGAAGTATTGGCTGTTGCCGACCGCTTTCAGGCCGTGCCGTTCGACATCGACAATGTGTTCTGGAGCCATCGCGGCGAACGCTGCACCTTCGACACGATGATCGAGGAGTTCGGGTTGGAATCCGGGGCGCTCGATCGCCTGGCGTTGATCGTGCGCGCGGCCGACACCGCAAGCCTCGACCTGGTGCCCCAGGCGGCCGGTTTTCTGGCTGCCTCGCTCGGTCTGTCGCGTATGTACCGCGACGATTTGGAACAACTGGAAGCAGGCATGCTGCTCTACGACGCGTTCTTCCGCTGGTGTCGCGACGCCACCGAAGAAACGCACAACTGGCCCGCTGCAGGTAAACCATCATGACCATTCTTGTCCCCGACAATAAGGCGGTGACCGTCGAGCCGCCGGCTGCGCCGACCTTCGCGGAAGCCACGAAGGTCTGGGCGAAAATCGGATTGCTCAGCTTTGGCGGTCCGGCCGGGCAGATCGCGCTGATGCACAAGGAACTGGTCGAGGAGCGGCGCTGGATCGGGGAACGGCGTTTCCTGCATGCGTTGAATTACTGCATGCTGCTGCCTGGCCCGGAAGCCCAGCAACTCGCCATCTACATCGGTTGGCTGCTGCACAGGACGGCCGGTGGCCTTGTTGCCGGCATCCTGTTCGTCGTGCCGGGCGCGCTCGTCATGCTCGCCTTGAGCAGCCTGTACGTCCTCTATGGCGACATGCCGCTCGTCGCGGCGCTGTTTTTCGGGGTGAAGGCGGCGGTGCTCGCCATTGTCATCGAGGCGGTGATCCGGATCGGGCGACGCGCCCTCAAGAACCGGGTCATGGTGTCGATCGCGGTCGCGGCGTTCATTGCCATCTATGCGTTGAATGTGCCGTTTCCGCTCATCGTCCTTCTCGCCGGCCTGACGGGATGGCTGGGGGACCGCGTTGCTCCCGGCCTGTTTTCCGGCTCGGCCCATGGCAAAGACGGTGTTGCCGACTCCAAGGGAGCGGTCGACCTGATGTTCGAGCGTGGCGAACTGGCCCATGTCAAACCTACCAAATGGCACGCGCCGCGCACCCTCGCCATCTGGCTGCCGATCTGGCTCGGGCCTGTTCTTTTGATCTGGTGGTTCACCGGCTCCGCAAGCGTCTGGACCGAGATAGGCCGGTTCTTCAGCCTGATGGCTGTCGTCACCTTCGGTGGCGCCTACGCGGTGCTCGCCTATGTCGCGCAGGCAGCCGTCCAGTCCTTCGGCTGGCTGGCGCCGGGTGAAATGGTGGACGGTCTTGGACTTGCAGAAACGACGCCAGGACCGCTCATCCTGGTGCTGCAGTTCGTCGGCTTCATCGCCGCGTTCCGCCATTCCGGCTCGCTCGACCCGTTGCTTGCCGGATCGCTGGGGGCGCTGCTCACCTTGTGGGTGACGTTCACGCCCTGCTTTTTCTGGATATTCCTCGGGGCGCCCTACATCGAGGCCTTGCGCGGCAACAAGGCATTGTCGGCCGCACTGGGCGCGATCACCGCCGCAATTGTCGGGGTGATCATGAATCTGGCCCTATGGTTTGCTTTGCATGTCATCTTCCGTGAGGTGCACGCGACGGGGCTTGGCATGAACGTGCCGGTGCTTTCGTCCATCGACTGGCGTGCGGCCTTGCTATCCGTGGCCGCGATGGTCGCCATCCTGAAGCTGAAAGTCGGCATGCTGCCGACACTCGCGCTATCCGCCCTTGCAGGGGTCTTGCTGGCGGCGGCTGGTTAGACAGCACCGCCTTTGTAATCCGCTTGCCCACCACCTAAGTGGGCTGGAAACGGAAGGAAACATCATGGCCGGACGGCGCTCTTCCCTCGGCTTCCTCGGAATGTTCGGCCGTTCGGGCGACTTGAGGCAGCTCGACGATGCATTGCGCGGCGCCGATCTGCATCCAGCCCTTGTGCCGGAGGGCGTGAAGCTTACCATCGTCAACCTGATGAAGGATCGCTGGCCCGACGAGCCGCCGCCGGGCACCTATGCGTCGGTGGCACAATTATGCAGCTATTGCATCGCGGGTCCGGAAACCTTCGAGCAAGCCAATGGCCATGATCGGACGCTGGAAGCCGAGCGTCGCATCGAGGCGGCGCTTGAAACCGGCGACAGCCTCGACGCGCAGATCGTGCTGATGACGCTGCATGCCAAGCTCATCAACGCTGAAGTCGTCGACCGATACGGGCTCAGCGCGGAATGACGCGAAAGGCAAGATCTGCTTGATCCCCCGCGGCAGCCGAGCCGATCAGGCCCGGCTGATCTCCTCGAGATACCAGCCGATGTAGCGCAGTTCGTTGTATTCCATCGGCGCGATCGGTCCGGGCACGAAATAGTGCGAGCGCACGCCGCGCGCGGTGTGCTCGATGATCTTCTTGTCCTCTTCGGTGGTGACCTTCCACAGCCAGGTCAGCTTCTCCAGATCGTAGTCCTGGCCCTCGACCGCGTCGCCGCGCACCAGCCAGATCAGCTCCATCTCACAGGTACCAGCTGTTTTCGGGATGAAACGATAGATCATGCCGTGATCGGGATAACAGACGAGAAAGGTCGTACCGCCAAGATGGATCGATGTCACGCCACCATCATAGTCGGTGAAACGGCCCATCAGCGGCGCGACCGGCGAGCCGTCCTTGCTGCCGCTGGAAACGCCGTCATAGAGCGCATAGCGGAAAGTGTGGATCGCCTCCTGTCCGGCGGCCGAGTTCTGCCAGCGGTTGGCGCTGCCGATCTCGATGCCGAGCGCGCAGGTGCGTTGCTCCATCGCGGCATTGAGCTGCTCGATCATCTCGGCCGGTTTTTCCAGCGCATGCGTCTGCGAATATTCCGGATGCGCCGGCCCGCAATGGTAACATTCGACATAGTTCTCGACGGCGAGCTTCCAGTTGGCGTCGAGCGGATAGGACTGACGATACGCCACCTTGGCGTCGCCCCAGCCATATTGGCCGCAGCTCGTGCGCAGCGACTGTTCGATCGGATCGAAATCGAGCGGCGTCTCGGCGAAGGAAATGAAGACCAGCCCGGAAGCGACGCGGACATGAAGCTTCTTCAGCCCGTGCGCCGAGCGGTCGAAATCCTTTGGCATCAGGCGCGCGGCACGCAAGGATCCGTCATTGGAATAGGCCCATGCGTGGTAGGGGCACACGAACATCTTCGCATTGCCCTTCTCCTTGGTGCAGACCTCGGCACCACGGTGGCGGCAGACATTGAGCATGGCATGCACGGTGCCATCCATGCCGCGTGTCAGGATGACCGCCTCGTCGCCCAGCTTGAACAGCTCGAAATCGCCGGGGTTCGGGATAACGCTGGCATGCGCCAGGCAATGCCAGTGGCGGCGAAAGACACGTTCCATGTCGCGCTCGAAGATCGCCGGATCATGATAGAAGGCACGCACCAGGCCGTGACCTGGCCGATGAGATGCCACCAGCCGATCGATCGCGTCGCCGTCGGTGGGTGCTTGCTGGATAGGATGCACACTCATTTGTCGTTCTGCCCGATGGTTGGTCCCGGAGCAATTCCAGGAAAAGTGTGAAGCGGTTTTCTGTTCGGAATTGCGTCAAACGAAGAGCGCAATTCCAGGAAAAGTGTGAAGCGGTTTTCCGTTCTGAATTGGTTCCGGGTGGTGGCTGTATGGCTGCACGAACTCGTCTCCGGTCAGGCGCCCATTTGCGTGCGCGGCAGGTGGATCAGGTTGCCGAAGCGGGCACGCAATCTGTCGTCGACCTGTTTTGGCACGTGGCGCGGAAATCGCTCGGCAAGAATGCGTTTCTTCTCGGTGATCGCACGCAGCAATATATCAGGCCGGCCTTTTTCGTTCCATTCCTTCGGCGAGGAACGATCGCCGAGGGCGGGATAGAAGTGCTCGGTCTGCATCAGCTTGAGCGTTTGTTCGTTGTCGAGATAGTGGCCCGGACCCTTGAGGCAGACCTCGGCGATGCTGTCGATCGACAGGGCCTCGTCAGTCACGTCGATGCCACGCGCGCAGCCCAGGCAATGACCGAGCATGTCGTTGTCGATGACCAGGCTTTCCAGGCAGAAGCCGAGCAGCGAGGCATGCATGCCGGCCGCCTCGTAGACGAGGTTGAGGCCGGAGAGGCCGGCCATCACATTGGTGATGCCCTTTTCGTAGCCGGACTGAATATCGGGCAATTTCGAATCCGTCATGCCGGCGGCGGAGCCACCGGGCAGGTCGTAGAATTGCGCCATCTGGGCACAGGCCGCCGTTGCTACCGACTGCTCGGCCGACCCGCCCGCCATGGCGCCGGTGCGCAGGTCCGACATGAACGGCCATGCGCCGAAGATCGCCGGATGGCCGGGCTTGAGCGCGTTGACATAGACCAGGCCGGCCAGCACTTCGGCCACTGCTTGCACGACGGCGCCGGCCATCGCCGCGGGTGCCGTGGTGCCGGACTGGCCGGTCGACAGCAGCAGGATCGGGATGCCGCCTTCGACGCAGGCCTCAAGCACGCCGCAGGCATCCTCGGCGAACTTCATTGGCGGCACGACGAATGAGTTGGAGTTGGAAACGAACGGCCGGGCACGGAAATTCTCCTCGCCGCCGGCGATGGCGTACAGCATTTCAAGCGCAGGCTTCACGTTCTCACGCACGGTGAAGGATGTTCCGACGTGCTTCGATGTTCCCATCACACAGGCATAAAGCGTGTTGAAATCCATCTCGAGCGGATCGGCGATGTCGCGCGCCACCATCGGCCGCTGGAAGAAATGGATGTTGTCCAGCCCGTCGACGATGCGGGCGGCATCATAAATATCCTGCAGCTTGGACTCGCGGTACTCGCGCTTCTCCAGATCCACTAGGTGCACGGCGATGCCTGCCGTGCCGTAGTGCACGCGCTTGCCCTGGACCACCATGTCGTGCCTGGGGTCCTGGCCATGAAGCGTGAAATGTCGTGCCGCTCGCTTGATGGTGTCGAGCACGAGCGCGCGCGGAAAGCGGACCCGGCCATCGTCGCCGTGGACCGCCCCCACCTTGGTCAGCACCTTTATGCAGGAAGGAATGGCGTTGGCGAAACCCACTGTCTCCAAAAGCGTCAGCACGCCCTCGTGGATACGCTCGCGGTCATCCCCGCGCAGCGGCCCGTAGCCGCCGCCCTCGATGGCCTTGTGCTGTGGTCTGGTATCCTCCACCAGGGGAGATGATCGCATGGCATGTCCTGTTTCGCGAAGACCGGAGCGCTGCGGACGACGGTTCGCCGGCGTGTCCTGCTGTTCGACAGCCACTGGCATGGAAGCACTCCACCTTCGTCGGCAGGAACTCGTGGCGGTTGATCCACCATCGGCCTGCTTCTTCCCCTGACGCCGACTATGCCGCTGGCACTGGCCCATCCTATGGGCCAGCTGGCCCAGTTCCATGTGCCAGAGCTAAAATACCGGAGCCGCTGCGAACGGCTCCGGTCACGAGAGATCGACGATGGATCAGGCGGCCGCGGGTCTGCGTCCGGCGGCCGTGGCCAGTTCGCGAATGCCTGGCTCGATGTGCTGCAGTGCGATCGACGAGATGCCCAGCCGCATGAAACGCGAAGGCTTTTCAGTGCGATCGAAGAAACGGTCGCCTGGCTCGATGATGACGCTGCGCGAGGCGGCTGCCTCGGCCAGCCCGCGCGAATCGGTGCCGCGCGGCCCTTCGAGCCACAGCGACGTGCCGCCGGCCGAATCGGTCGAACGCCATTCCGGCAGGAAGGCGGAAATCGCATGGACCAGCCGCTTGCGCCGCTCGTCGAAGGCTGAAGACAGCCGCCGCACCAGCGCCTCGTGGTGGCCGAGCGACAGGAATAGCGCTACGGCGCGCTGATTGTTGGCCGGCGGGTGACGCAGCATGAAGCGGCGCAGCGCCCTGAGCTCCGCGATCAGTCCGGCGGACGCCACGATGTAGCCGAGCCGCAGGCCCGGAGCCAGCGTCTTGGACATCGAGCCGACATAGACGACGCGGCCGGAGCGATCGAGGCTCTTCAGCGCTTGCTGCGGTGCCTCGTCGAGAAGCTGGCTGTCATAGCCGTCCTCGATGATGATCTGGTTGTAGCGGTTGGCGCGCGCCAGAAGATCCTGCCGCCGCTCCGCCGACAACGGCACCATGGTCGGGCAATGATGGCTTGGCGTGACGAAGACGAACCCGGAATCGTTGGCAATAGAAGTAGTTACGATGCCGGACTGGTCGACCGGCACCGGCTGTATCTCAGCGCCCGCAAGGCGGAAGATCGAGCGGGCGTCGGGATAGCCTGGGTCTTCCATCGCCACCTTGGAGCCTTTGGACATCAGCAGCGTCGCCAGCATGTAGAGCGCGTTCTGAGCGCCCAGCGTGACGATGATCTCGTCCGGATTGGCGAAGATGCCGCGCCGGGGCAGGAGCCGCGCCTGGATCTGCTCGATCAGCAGCGGATCGTCACGGTCGACCATGTCGGACGCCCAGTTACGGATTTCCAGCACGGCAAGCGCCATGCGGTTGCACTCGCGCCACTCGGCGGTCGGGAACAGCGCCGGGTCGAACTGCCCGTAGACGAAGGGATAGGACGACTTGATCCAGTTCTCGTGCTTGGCCGGCGGCGGCATGTCGCTGGCGGCGATCTTGCGGCGTGCCTTCCAGTCGATCTCGTTGGCCTGGTCGGGCGCCTTCTGGTGCGGCTTGGCCGGTGTCGCCAGCACATCGGGATTGACGAAATGTCCACGCCGCTCGCGCGCCACCAGGAAACCCTGGTCGACGAGCTGCTGGAACGCCAGCACCACGGTTCCGCGAGCCACGCCAAGTTTTTCGGCCAGGATCCGGCAGGAAGGAAGCGGCATCGAAGCGGCGATCTGGCGGTCGAGAATGGCGGCTACGATGGCTTGGCGGATCTGCGCCTGCAGGGTTTGGCCGGATTCAGCCGAAATCCGGAACAGGCCGGACCATATCGCCGTGTCGTTTCGCTGTGGCATGGGAGATTTCCTCGATGGCCAGCCTTTTTCGCTTGGCTGGACCAGCCGAACGTAACCGTGGCACAAGGGGTTGCGCCAATCAATTTTTCTGATCGTTGGGATTTATGCCAGTGATCCTTCACGTCCTTTTGATGCCGCGTTGCGCCATCCTGGGGTGACGCGGCGCCTCATCCCGGCGATGACACCGTACGTGACGTCTGCGTCATCGCCGCGTGACGTCTGCGTCATCGCTGGGGTGACGGTGTGCGTCATCGCTGCGCATTGAAACGGGTGGAGTTCGGCCCGATAGATTGTCGCGACGACACGCGCCGGAAACATCCGGTCCGTAATGATGGCTCGAGGTCTCGGAGTTTGGCAGTGGATCAATCGTCCTTTCAAAAACAGCTCGCCGCCTTGCGTGACCACCGCGCGGCGGCGCCCGCCAGCATGC
>NZ_RZPQ01000028.1:16618-19281 GCF_003999135.1 Mesorhizobium sp. M7A.F.Ca.CA.004.06.1.1
GATCCCAAGCGGTTCGTGGAATTCTCCGTCACCGACGGCGATCTGCTGCTCGACTGGTCGAAATGCGCGGTCGACGCGACCACCATGGAGCTGCTGGAAAAGCTCGCCCAGGCCGCCGATCTCGAAGGCCGCCGCGCCGCTATGTTCGCCGGCAAGAAGATCAACGTCACCGAGGACCGTGCCGTGCTGCACACGGCGCTGCGCAACCTGACCGGCAAGGGCGTCACCGTCGATGGCCAGGACGTCAAGGCTGACGTCATCGCCGTGCTCGACGCCATGGGCGCCTTTGCCGATGCCGTGCGCTCGGGCAAGGCGGCCGGCGCCACCGGCAAGAAGATCACCGACATCGTCAACATCGGCATCGGCGGTTCCGATCTCGGCCCGGCCATGGCGACGCTGGCGCTGGCGCCCTATCATGACGGGCCGCGCGCCCACTACGTCTCCAACATCGATGGCGCCCATATCCACGACACGCTGAAGGGCCTCTCCGCCGAAACCACGCTTTTCATCATCGCTTCCAAGACCTTCACCACCGTCGAAACGATGACCAATGCCGAAACCGCTCGGAAATGGGTGCAAGAAGCACTGGGTAAGGAAGCGGTCGGCAAGCATTTCGCCGCCGTCTCCACCGCGCTCGACCTGGTGGCCCGGTTCGGCATCGCGCCGGATCGCGTCTTCGGCTTCTGGGATTGGGTCGGCGGCCGCTATTCGCTGTGGGGCGCCATCGGCCTGCCGGTGATGATTGCTGTCGGTCCGCGGAATTTTCGCGCCTTCCTCGATGGCGCGCACGAGATGGACGAGCATTTCCGCACCGCGCCGGTGCAGGAGAACCTGCCGGCGCTGCTTGGACTGGTTGGCTGGTGGCATCGCGTCATCTGCGGCTACCCGGCGCGCGCCGTCATCCCGTATGACCAGCGCCTGTCCAGGCTGCCGGCCTATCTGCAGCAGCTCGACATGGAATCGAACGGCAAGAGCGTCACCCTCGAAGGCACAGAGGTGACGACGCCGACCGGACCGCTGGTCTGGGGCGAGCCCGGCACCAACGGCCAGCATGCCTTCTTCCAGCTGCTGCACCAGGGCACCGATTTCATCCCGGTCGAGTTCCTCGCCGCGGCGGTCGGCCACGAGCCGGAACTCAAACATCAGCACGATCTGCTGCTCGCCAACTGCCTGGCGCAGTCGGAAGCGCTGATGAAGGGCCGCACGCTGGACGAAGCCCGCGCCCAGATGCTGGCCAAGGGCATGAAGCCGGCCGAGGTCGACAAGATAGCGCCGCACCGCGTCTTCTCGGGCAACCGGCCCTCGCTGACCATCCTCTACCGCAAACTCGACCCACGCACCTTCGGCCGGCTGATCGCGCTCTACGAGCACCGCGTCTTCGTCGAGGGCACGCTGTTCGACATCAACTCCTTCGACCAGTGGGGCGTCGAGCTCGGCAAGGAACTGGCCACCGGCCTTCTGCCTGTCGTGGAGGGCAAGGAAAGTGCCGCCAAGCGGGATGCATCGACCGCTGGCCTTGTGGGATTCATCCACCATTTGCGTGGCTCGGAGTGAAAAGTTTGGCAGACATCAAGGGAATATTGTTCGACAAGGACGGCACGCTTGTCGACTTCAACGCCACCTGGCTCGGCGTTGCCGACTTCATGGCCATGGATGCGTCCGAGGGCGATCGCTGGAAAGCCGACAGGCTGCTGGCCGCCGCCGGCTTCGATTTCGCCAACAAACGCTTCAAGCCCGACTCGATCTTTGCGTCCGGCACCAATCTCGACGTCGTCGAATTGTGGTTTCCGCGCCTGTCCAACGAGGACCAGATGCTTGCGGTTGCCCGCTTCAACGAGATCACCTCTGTGCAGGGCTCGGCGATGGCCGTGGCGCTGCCGGGCATCGTCGACACGTTGACGGCCTTGCACAGGAAATCCTACCGGCTTGGCGTCGCCACCAATGATTCGACCAGCGGAGCGGAAAAGACGCTGGTGACGCTCGGCGTCGCCCAATTGTTCGACGCGGCCTATGGCTACGACGCGGTGGCCAATCCGAAGCCGGCGCCCGACACCATCCTGGCTTTCAGCGACCTCACCGGCCTCAGGCCGGCGGAGATCGCCATGGTCGGCGACAACAGGCACGACCTCGAAATGGCGCGTGCCGGCGGCTGCGGGCTGGCAGTCGGCGTGCTCTCCGGCACCGGCACCCGCGAATCGCTGGCCGGCATTGCCGATGTGGTCCTGGATTCGGTCGCCGACCTGCCGGATTTTCTCTCGGCGCGGGTCAAGGAGACGATCTGACGGCGGAGGCCGGGCAAATCAACTTGGGCTTTCCCGCCCACGGCTGAGATTGGTGGAAAGGAGACGGGCTGTTCCCTCAAAGGCGGACCTTGGTCCACCGCCAGATTTGGGACCGCTACGCACCTGCAGAAGGGCGCGATCGATTTTGCACGATCAGGGCTACCTCGGACGTATGATGAGTTCCCCATTCGCACAAGGGCGCGAGTACTCCGGCCAGGCTTTGACCAAAGTCGGTTAGTTCATACTCGACGTGCGGCGGCACCGTCTGAAAGTCAATGCGACGAATAACGCCATCATCCGTCAGTTCTTTCAGGTGCTGGATCAGCATTTTCTCGCTCACGTTGGTAACGAGCCTGCGGAGTTGACCGGTGCGTTTGGGCC
>NZ_RZPQ01000290.1:0-6606 GCF_003999135.1 Mesorhizobium sp. M7A.F.Ca.CA.004.06.1.1
TGGTCGAGCCAATCATATTCTTCCATGTGGCTGTTGCCTGAAAAACCGAAGACGCCGTTCGCTGGTCCAGCTGTTCCAGACCTCGGCCTGCGTCGGTCATTAGAACCGGCGCGCCTGTTTCCCAAATCAATTTGCTGATGCAGCCGCCGGGGGTCACATTGAGCAAAAGTGCCGAGGTCAGGACGGGTTTCATAGGGGCTCTTCGTTTGGCTTTGTTAACGACCCCTTTCTTGCAAGTTGTAGCTGACAGCAGCCTGAAAGCTCCCCAAATAATTCGCTGCCGCCGGTTCAGCCTATTGTCAGCTTCGACCAATAAGATGGGAGCCTTGCCCTCATACCGGAGCTCGGCAGCATGATGCGAATACTGCTCACTGAAGACGATAAGGACCTTGGAAGTGCTATGCACGATCATTTGGTGGCTGGTGGCCACGCGGTCGACTGGGCCAAGAACCTGTCCGAAGCGCGCGATTATGCAGCTGTGGTCGGCTACGACCTTATTTTGCTCGACGTTCACCTGCCGGACGGCAATGGGATCGACTATCTGCGGGAGCTGATCAAGGAACTTGAATCGGCACCGGTCATCATTCTGACAGCCTGCGATCGGATTTCGCATCGCATCGAGGGCTTCAACGCTGGAGCCGACGACTATTTGGTCAAGCCGTTCGATCTGGGGGAACTCTCAGCGCGTATCCATGCAGTGGCACGTCGCCATGGGCATTCTCCGGAGCCGCAATTTTCGGTTGGGACGCTTTCCATACAGGCAGCCGAGCGACGCCTCTTCCGCGACGGGCAGGAGGTCTACCTGACTTGACGCGGATGGGCGGTGCTCGACTACCGTCTGCCCCAGCCCTGCACGGTCGTTTCAAAAGGGAAGATCGTGGACGCGCTTTTCGGCAGACGGCGCTGATTCATACTCTAAAAGAAAATTCGGCTTCCAGTTGCCTTGGCCATGACTGCCCTTCCCGAGAGATGGGTGACAGTTCATTCCGGATAGATGGGTTACACTTTCGGCCCTTTGCAAGGAGAGCAAGGTGCCTTGGAAGGAGTGCAACGTCATGGAAGAGCGGCTGAAGTTCGTCGCCCGGCTGCTGGACGCGAGAAGATGGCGGTGCTTTGCCGGGAGTTCGATATCTCGCGCAAGACCGGCTACAAGATCCTCACGCGCTACAACGACAGCGGCCTGGAGGGGCTGACGGACCGATCGCGGCGGCCCTATCGCCACGCCAATCAGCTTCCGTTTCAAATCGAGAAGCTGATTGTGCGCCTCAAGCAAGACAAGCCGACATGGGGTGCGCCGAAGATACGCGAGCGGCTGGCCCGGCTGTATCCGGATGTGCACCGGCCCGCGATCTCGACCGTGCATGCCGTGCTCGACCGCCACGGCATGGTCGAGCGCCGCAAGCGCAGGCGCAACAGGGCGACGGGGACACCACTTTCAAACGGCTGTCGCCCTAACGATCTTTGGTGTGCCGACTACAAGGGCGAGTTCGGCAGAGAACACGGCCGGGACAGGGGATCACAAACACTTGACCGTTCCAGACCCTGGCAGTGGCGCATCGATTGACCGTTGGCTCTGTTCGTGGGCACCGAAAATAGGGCCTTCTTGGTCCTCGGCAGAGAATATGGCCCGGACGGGGGATAACAAACACTTGACCGTTCCAGACTCTGGCAGTGGCGCATCGATTGACCGTCGACTCTGTTCGCGAGCGCCGAAAATACGGACGACCCCTATGGTCAAAGTGCACTTCTGACCTGCTAGGCACTGTTCGATAACTGGAGGCACCCGCTACGGTGCCCTCGTATTTAAGACACCTGTCAGTTTCAAGCCTGGACATTGACGCGTGGCGCGGCTGCCATTCGTTGACCGCCACGTCGAATTGCCCGCCAACCAGTGTACAGCCGCCGGTGGTCACATTGAGCAAAAGTGCCGAGATCAGGAGGGGTTTCATAAGGCCTCTTCGTTTGGCTTTGTTAACGACCCCTTTCTTGCAATTGTAGCTGACAGCAGCCTGAAAGCCCCCAGATATTCGCTGGCGCCGGTTCAGCCTACTGTCAGCTTCGATCAATAAGGCAGGAGCCTTGCCCTCATACCGGAGCTCGGCAGCCTGATGCGAATACTGCTCATTGAAGACGACGACGACCTTAGAAGTGCTGTGCACGATCATTTGGTGGCTGGTGGCCACGCGGTCGACTGGGCCAAGAACCTGTCCGAAGCGCGCGGTCATGCAGCTGTGGCCGGCTACGACCTTATTTTGCTCGACGTTCACCTGCCGGACGGCAATGGCATCGACTATCTGCGGGAGCTGATCAAGGGGCTTAATACAACGCCGGTCATCATTCTGACAGCCCGCGATCGGATTTCGCATCGCATCGAGGGGCTCAACGCTGGCGCCGACGACTATTTGGTCAAGCCGTTCGATCTGGGGGAACTCTCGGCACGCATCCGTGCAGTGGCACGTCGCCAAGGGCATTTTCCGGAGCCGCAATTTTCGGTTGGGACGCTTTCCATACAGGCAGCCGAGCGACGCCTCTTCCGCGACGGGCAGGAGGTCCACCTGTCTGGACGCGAATGGGCGGTGCTCGACTGCCTTCTACGCCGGCCCGGTTCGGTCGTTTCAAAGGGGAGGATCGAGCACGCGCTTTATTCATTCAATTCGGAGTTCGAGAGCAACACAGTGGAGGTTTATGTCAGCCGGCTCCGTAAGAAGATCGGCGGGGATAGAATAGCAACCGTGCGTGGCTCCGGATACAGGCTCGTGGTCACATGACGAACTCGAACAGCATGACGAGAAAGCTGATATCGTGGTTAGGCGGGGCAACGCTCCTGGTTTGGATCGCCGCCCCAACCATTGCTGCGTTCATTTTTTGCAATAATGTAAACGAAAGTTCGGATGACTTGCTCCAGGCGAGCGCAGAGTACAGAAAACCAGAGCTGATCAAGGTCTTGAATGGAAAACACGTTGATCAATACAATAACCACTTGCCAACTTATGAAAAGTACTGGACCTATCGTGAGCAGGTTATTAATAAGTACGGGGTAGTGCTTATTTCTGAACCGGAAGAGGGTCAGCAGCCCTTCCCTGATGCTCCCCTGAGTAACGGCTTTTGGCGAAACGCTGATTACCGCGTCTACACAGAGGAGATCCAAGACGGCGTGTATCATCGGTTGGCCGAACCGCTTGATGGCCGCCGTACCACAATCGCGAAGGGCGCACTTTTTGTCTTCCTTCCGACACTCGTGCTCCTGCCCTTTAGCTTAGCTGTTTGGTGGATCGTGATCCGGCGCTCGCTGCGGCCAATCGAGGTACTGCGACAGCAGATCGGATCGCGCGACGGCGGCAATCTGTCACCAATGGACTTGGGCGATTTCCCGGCAGAGTTGGCTCCAATCGCGGCATCCGTCAATCGGCTTCTCGATCGTCTGCGGGCGGCTCTCGAGGCCGAACGCGAGTTCGCCGCAAACAGTGCGCATGAACTGCGCACGCCGATCGCAGGTTCAATCGCTCAGATGCAGAGATTAGTGGCCGAGCTTCCCAATGGGTCGGCCAAAATGCGTGCGCGCGGCATCGAGCAAGCGCTGTCGAGCCTTGGCCGCCTTGTCGAAAAAGTGCTTCAGCTCGCTCAAGCCGAATCGGGGGTTGGCATGGCGGATCACGCGATCGATCTTGTCCGATCGGTTCGGCTGGAAATCGACGACCTGAGGAAAAAGCCGCAATATGCCGGACGCCTGCATCTTAACGTCGACGGCTGCACCACTTTGATGCGCAAAGTGGATGTCGATGCGTTTGGGATCCTCCTTCGTAACCTGATCGAGAATGCGCTGATACATGGACTGCCCACTGTTCCGACAACAGTTTCCGTCCAAACTGATGGAACCATCGCTATTGCAAACGCCGGACCGGTGGTGCCCCTCCCCGACCTCGAAGGGCTTACAAAGCGATTTAGTCGTGGTGCTACTCCTGCTGCGGGCTCAGGCCTTGGTCTACATATCGCTAACATGGTTATCCAGCGGATCGGTGGCAGTCTAGAGCTTGCGTCGCCCGCCCGCGGTCGCAATGATGGTTTCGAGGCGATCATACGAATTCCTCAATGACACCGGTGAATTCGACGACAGTTGGACACAGGGCGGATTGCTGGCAAGGCTGCTGACAGGGCGAACTGTACGGCAGTATGTATACGGCGTAGAAATCGTACTTCACACAACGCATTTCGGCCGCGGCAATCAATGCCGCTATCATCGTCTGAGCAGTTCGATCGAAGCGACACGACATGATCGGCAAAATCGAAGGCTCCGCCTCACCGCTCGCTCGATTTCGCCCGGGGAGAAAAAAGGCCATCCGAGAAAGTGCAAGCCGCCGCGCAAAGGCGACGTGTCCAATTGTCTGGGTGCCCCTGTGCGCCGGCCCGATCGGGTTGGCGCAGGTCCAGTAAGGACCCGGACCAACCATTCCATTTAGACGACCGGCAGGTTTTAATCGGCGTCCGGATCGCCGTCCCAAAATGCCCCAAGTATACGGCTAGAAAGGCTGCCAACGATCGAGCTTTGGTCGGAGGCGTGCTTGTCAGCGTCTTGGGTGCTTGACCGGCCTTTGCAATGGCCATCGCCATCGCAAGTATCGTGCGTGGCCAGTGAGACCGCAATTTCATCAGCCTGGAGCCGACCGTATCGGTGCTTTTTTATGATTTAGGGATTTTTCGTTTTCCTCTTGGATCATCACGGGTTTGGAGAGGATCTGGTGTTAAGTGCCATTCGGAGCGCCGGCGAACCGCCCGAAATTAATGTGGTCGAGTGATGAAGCCTCCCGAATGCGTTAAACGAGACCCTTTATGGCGGCCCTGGCTGACAACAGTCTGAAAGCTGCAAGCGGCATGCGAAAATGGGGCGATCCTGAATGACGACAGATGCTATCAACATGAAAGAGGCTCGCCCTGAAAGCTGAGCACGCTTTATGCTCAGGCTGCTGACAAGGCCAAAGCAGCGTAAGTGCGTAGTGAAATCCAAGGTCCACATGGGTCGTCGCGCGTCCCATGCGCCTGGGAAGGCGCCGGCCCGGCCAAGCTTTCCCAGCTCGTCCGCATGATGCTTCGCTGAGCGTCAATGGACGTTGGCGCGAGACCAAGGCGTCGTGCGTTGCAATCCGGACGGTCCAGGGTATCAGGAGTTTCACGGCCTCGGCCCGCTTGGCTGGCCACAGTTGAAGCTCCAACGTACCGGCTGGCACCGGGAAATTGGGCTCTGCGCTGCCTCAACGCTGATGGCACGGTCAATGCTTGCCTACCGATGGGGCCGCCCATGCCGTGATGCTGTCGGTCGACGTTCGCAAACCAGACCCTCGCGAGACCCAGCGAAGGGGCTCGCCGGTTCGACGAGGGACCTTACCTCTTTATGCGCGGCATCATTATCGAGGATGACATGTTGCCTTACACGTCGTCCCTCGCGCTCGGGTCTTTGTGGGGCGGATGAAGTCCTGATCGCGGTGGCACTGCTGCATGTTTGCGTAAGACCCATCCAGTCACGATCGCGCTGTCCTTCGATGTCGCGGTGCTGATAGGCGGGCAGATCGGTGTGCGCGGCGCCCGCCAAAGGATCGTCGTCACGCCGGAGGAGGCGAGCGTCATAGCCGGCGCGCCGGCGAAAGGCGCTTTCTGTCGGATGCCCGACAATGTCGGATATCGCAAGTATCAAGGTTGGATCAAACCTTGCGAATCGGGGCTTTCTTACTTGGCACGGGGCATGCTCAGGTATCCGCAAACACCCAATGGATAACGAGCAGACTTCCCATGGCCTCACCATGCCGAAAGTTTCCCGGACGCATCCAAA
Source organism: Mesorhizobium sp. M7A.F.Ca.CA.004.06.1.1 (assembly GCF_003999135.1). Taxonomy (NCBI): domain Bacteria; kingdom Pseudomonadati; phylum Pseudomonadota; class Alphaproteobacteria; order Hyphomicrobiales; family Phyllobacteriaceae; genus Mesorhizobium; species Mesorhizobium sp. M7A.F.Ca.CA.004.06.1.1. The sequence continues at coordinate 5,822 of NZ_RZPQ01000290.1, forward strand.
GATGAGGCTCGCGTCAGGCCCAGCAACACGCTGACGGCTCATGTGGCTCGGCGTCGCGTGCCGATCCACTTTCTCCCAATAGGCGTTCGGGAGACATAGATCCTTCAAAATGAGGAACAGATCACTTTGCCAGGAACGCAGCCCATAACCCCACTCTCCCTACCAGAACTACCAAGCAAGCCCCGCACTCATGGGCTTCGCAGGACGTCCGTTGCGTCCGAGTTGGTCGGCGCGGGGCCGGCTCCGATCCCCGTCGCATGGGAGGACGGCAAGGCGAGGGATTTCGTGCTCGACAACGGCATGGAGGTGGTCGTCATTCCCAACCACCGGGCGCCGATCGTCACCCACATGGTGTGGTACAAGATCGGCAGCGCCGACGAGCCGCCGGGCAAATCCGGCATCGCCCATTTCTTCGAGCATCTGATGTTCAAGGCGACGACCAACCATGCGGGCGGCGAATTCGACCGCGCAGTGTTCGAGATCGGCGGCTCCAACAACGCCTTCACCTCCTCCGACTACACCGCCTTCTATCAGACAGTGGCGCCGTCGGCGCTCGAGCTGATGATGAGCTTCGAGGCCGACCGAATGCGAAACCTCATCCTGACCGACGATGTCGTCAAGACCGAGCGCGATGTGGTCATCGAGGAGCGCCGCTCAAGCACCGACACCAACCCGCAGGACGTTCTCCATGAGGAGATCGACGCGACGCTGTGGCAGAACCACCCCTATCGCATCCCGATCATCGGCTGGATGCAGGAGATCGAGCAGCTGAACCGCGTCGACGC
>NZ_RZPQ01000291.1:0-6597 GCF_003999135.1 Mesorhizobium sp. M7A.F.Ca.CA.004.06.1.1
GGGCCAGCACGTCCGACACCACCACGAAAGGGCACGCCTTGATCGCCGCTTCGACGGCATCGGCGTCCGGCATCGAATCGACCGGGTTGGTGGCCATGATCCACAGCGCCTTGATGCGCCCGTCGGCCAGCGCCTGGAACATCTCGACTGCCTTCAGGCCGGGCTTTCCGGCAATGGCCGGCGCGTTCCAGAAGCGCTGCACACGGTCGCGATGGTCGGGGTTTTCGATCTCCATATGGGCGGCGAGCATATTGGCCATGCCGCCGACCTCGCGGCCGCCCATGGCGTTGGGCTGGCCCGTCACCGAAAACGGCCCTGCTCCGGGTTTGCCGATGCGGCCGGTGGCGAGATGGCAGTTGATGATGGCGTTGACCTTGTCGGTGCCGGATGACGACTGGTTCACACCCTGGCTGTAAACCGTCACCGTTTTCGCCGTCGCCGCAAACAGGCTGTAGAAACGGCCAAGCTCGTCCTCGCTCAGGCCGGTGGCGGCGGCGACGCCGGCCAGGTCGAGCGCGGAGGCCGCGAAAAGCGCTTGCCCGAAGCCGGTCGTGTGCGTCGTGATGTAGGCGCGGTCGAGCGCATTGTGCTGGCCGAGATAAGCGAGCAGGCCCGTGAACAAAGCGACGTCGCCATCGGGCGCGATCGCCAGATGCATATCGGCGATGTCAGCGGTCATGGTGCGACGCGGGTCGACCAGGACGATCTTCATCTCCGGCCGCTTTTCCCGGGCAGCCGCGATGCGCTGGTAGAGCACCGGATGGCACCAGGCGAGGTTGGAGCCGACCAGCACGATCAGGTCGGCCAGTTCCAGATCCTCGTAGGTTCCTGGCACGGTGTCGGAGCCGAAAGCGCGGCGGTGGCCGGCGACCGAGGAGGCCATGCACAGGCGCGAATTGGTGTCGATGTTGGCCGAGCCGACAAAACCCTTCATCAGTTTGTTGGCGACATAATAGTCCTCGGTCAGCAACTGGCCGGAGACATAGAAGGCGACCGCATCGGGCCCATGGTGGGCGATGGTCTGCGAGAAGGTCGAAGCGACCAGGTCGAGCGCCTCGTCCCAGCCGGCGCGGCGACCATGGATCTCCGGATGAAGCAGCCTGCCGCCGAGATCGATGGTCTCGGCCAGTGCCGAGCCCTTGGAGCAGAGCCGACCGAAATTGGCCGGATGGTTGGGGTCGCCGCGCACGGACACCTGCCCGTCCGCGGCGACCTTCGCCAGCACGCCGCAGCCCACCCCGCAATAGGGGCAGGTGGTCCTCACCTCGCGCGCTTCCTCAATCTCCATGGTTCAGGCCGCGCGGCTGGCCAGCGCTTCCAGCGCGATGAACAGACGTTCGCCTTCGACCCGCACCGGAATGGTGCGCACCGCGCCCTCGTCGGCGCCGAGCGCTTTGCCCGTCTCCAGCGAAATCACCCAGTTGTGCAAGGGACAGGTCACCGCCGCACCGTGCACGATGCCCTGGCTGAGCGGTCCACCCTTGTGCGGGCAATGGTCGTCGATGGCATAGACCTGATCATCGGCGGTGCGGAAGACGGCGATCTTGCCTTCCGGGGTGGCGACGCAGCGCGCGCCGCGGCGGGGGATGTCGGCGATAGAGCCGATGGCGATCCAGTTCATGATTGTCACTCCGCCGCCTGCGCAAACCCGACCGAGGCCATCGGCCGGAATTCGTGCTTGTCCTTGCCGGAAACGCGTTCCGACCACGGATCGACCTGGGCGAATTTCTGGCTGAAGACGAAGCGGTCGTAATAAGCCTTGCGCTTCTCGCCATCGTCCATGATCTGACGCTTGATCTCGGGGATGCCGATGCGTTTGGCCCATTTGTAGATGCGCTCGAGATAGCGACCCTGCTCGCGATACATCTGCGTCAGCGCCACGATATGCTCCAGCGCCTCATCCTCGGTCTTGACCAGGCCCAGCACCTCGGTGCCCTTGATGTCGAGGCCGGCCGCGCCGGCGAAATGGATCTCGTAGCCGGAGTCGACGCAGATCACGCCGACATCCTTGCAGGTCGCCTCGGCACAGTTGCGCGGACAGCCCGACACCGCCATCTTGACCTTGGCCGGCGTCCACGAGCCCCACATGAATTTTTCGATGCGGACGCCAAACCCTGTCGAATCCTGCGTGCCGAAGCGGCACCAGTCCGAGCCGACGCAGGTCTTCACCGTGCGCAACCCCTTGGCATAGGCGTGGCCGGAGACGAAGCCGGCCTGACCGAGATCGGCCCATACCGCCGGCAGGTCCTCCTTGCGGATGCCGAGCATGTCGATGCGCTGGCCGCCGGTGACCTTGACCATCGGGATTTCGAACTTGTCGACGACGTCGGCGATGGCGCGCAGCTCCGCCGCGTTGGTGACGCCGCCCCACATGCGCGGCACCACCGAATAGGTGCCGTCCTTCTGGATGTTGGCGTGGACGCGCTCGTTGATGAAGCGCGACTGGTAGTCGTCGGCGTACTCGTCCGGCCAGTCGCAGACGAGATAATAGTTGAGCGCCGGCCGGCATTTGGCGCAGCCGCAGGAGGTCGTCCACTCCAGTTCCTGCATGACGGCGGGAATGGTCTTCAGGCCCTTGGCGATGATCAGCCGGCGCACCTCGTCATGGCCGAGCGTCGTGCAGCCGCACATCGGCTGCACCGCCGCCGGATTGTATTTGTCGCCGATGGTCAGCACCATCAGCTTCTCGACCAGCCCGGTGCAGGAGCCGCAGGAGGCTGACGCCTTGGTGTGGGCACGCACGTCGTCGAGCGAGGTCAGGCCCTTCCCCGTAATCGCGCCAGTGATCTTTCCCTTGCAAACGCCGTTGCAGCCGCAGATTTCCGCATCATCCGGCAAGGCTGCAACGGCCGCCATAGGGTCCAGCGGGGCACCCCCCTGGTAGGACTGGCCGAAGATGAGCGTGTCGCGCATTTCGGAAATATCGGTCTGCTTCTTCTTGAGGTCGTTGAACCAGGCTCCATCAGCCGTCTCGCCATAGAGCACGGTACCGATGATGCGGTCGTCCTTCAGGACGAGGCGCTTGTAGACGCCGGCGGCCGCATCGCGCAGCACGATCTCCTGGCGGTCCTCGCCCTCGGCGAAGTCGCCGAGCGAGAACAGGTCGATGCCGGTGACCTTGAGCTTGGTCGGCGTGTCCATATGGACGAAGGCCGCCGCCTCGTTGCCGGCCAGCTGGCTGGCTGTGACCCGCGCCATCTCGTAGAGCGGTGCGACGAGGCCATAGACCTGGCCGTTGACCTCGGCACATTCGCCGAGCGCGTAGATGTCGGGATCGTTGCTGCGCATGCCGGCGTCGACGACGATGCCCCTGTTGACAGCGATGCCGGCCTGTTTCGCCAGCGCCGAATTCGGCCTGATGCCGACGGCCATCACCACAAGCGTTGCTGGGATAATGGTGCCGTCAGCAAGCTCCACCTGCCCGACCTTGCCGTTGCCTGTGATCGCCTGTGTGTTGGCCTTGGTGATCACCTTGATGCCGCGCTGCTCCACGGCACGCTGCAGCAGATAGCCGGCCGCGGGATCGAGTTGGCGCTCCATCAGCGTCGGCATGACATGCAGCACGGTGACGTCCATGCCTTGCGCGTTCAGCCCTGCTGCCGCCTCCAGCCCGAGCAGGCCGCCGCCGATGACCACCGCCTTGGCGCGCGACTGGGCGGCAAGCATCATCGCCTGGACGTCATCGAGGTCGCGATAGGTCAGCACGCCCGGCAGATCATGGCCCGGCACCGGAATGATGAACGGCACCGAACCGGTGGCGATGACGAGCTTGTCGTAAGGCTCGGTGACACCATGATCCGAAGTAACGGTCTTTGCCGTCCGGTCGATGGCAATGATCTTGTGGCCCTTGTAGAGGGTGATGTTGTTGGCGATGTACCAGCCGTCGCCGTGGATGATGATCTCCTCATAGGCTTTCTCGCCCGACAGAACCGGCGACAGCATGATGCGGTCGTAATTGACGCGCGGCTCGGCGTTGAAGATGGTGACGGTGTAGCGGCCCGGCGCCTGTTCCAGCAGGTGCTCGAGCATGCGCCCGGGGGCCATGCCGTTGCCGATGATGACAAGTCTTTCGCTCATGGTGCTACTCCGCGGCTTCGACGAAGCGGTGGCGTTCGTAGAGGAACTTCAGCACCGCCTCGCGGCAGCGCAGGAAAGTCCGGTCGGAAGAGAGTTCGACGCGCCGGCGCGGCCGCGCCAGCGGCACGGGAAGCACTTCGCCGATGGTTGCCGCCGGGCCATTGGTCATCATGACGATGCGGTCGGAAAGCAGCACCGCCTCGTCGACATCGTGGGTGATCATGATCGTCGTCGAGCCGAGCCTGGAGTGGATGTCCATCACCGCATCCTGCAGATGGGCGCGCGTCAGCGCATCGAGCGCGCCGAACGGCTCGTCGAGCAGCAGTATCTTCGGCTCCATGGCCAGCGCCCGGGCGATCCCGACGCGCTGCTTCTGCCGCCCGATATTTCTGCCGGGCGTTTATCCTTGGCATGCGCCATCTGCACGAGGTCGAGATTGCGCATGATCCAGTCATGCCGCTCGGCCTTGCTCTTCGAACGACCGAAGACCTTCGACACCGCCAGATTGATGTTTTCGTAGACGGTCAGCCACGGCAAAAGGCTGTGGTTCTGGAACACCACGGCGCGTTCCGGTCCGGGGCTGTCGACCTCCTTGTCCTCGAGCAGCACGGCGCCGGCGGACACCTTGGTCAGCCCGGCGATCAGATTGAGCAAGGTCGACTTGCCACAGCCGGAATGGCCGATGATGGAGACGAATTCGCCCTTGTCGATGGTCAGCCTGATGTCCTTCAATACCTCGCTGACCTGGGCACCACGCGTGAAGGATTTGTCGATATGGTCGAGTTTCAGATAGGCCGTCATCGCCCCTCTCCTCACTTTGCCGTTGTGCCGCGGGTGACGAAGGCGCCGACCGCCGCGACCAGACGGTCGAGGCAGAAGCCGGTGACGCCGATATAGGCGAGCGCGACGATGATGTCGGGCAGCCGCGACGAGTTCCACGCGTCCCAGATGAAGAAGCCGATGCCGACGCCGCCGGTCAGCATTTCGGCGGCGACGATGGCAAGCCAGGACAGGCCGATGCCGATCCTCAGGCCGGTAAAGATGTAAGGCGCGGCGGCCGGCACCATGATCTTCACGAAGAACTCGAACTGGTTGAGCCGCAGGATGCGCGAGACGTTGCGATAATCCTCTGGGATGTTACGCACGCCGACCGCGGTGTTGATGATGATTGGCCAGATCGACGTGATGAAGATGACGAAGATCGCCGACGGGCTGGAATCGCGGAACGCCGCCAGCGACAGAGGCAGCCAGGCCAGCGGCGGCACCGTGCGCAGGATCTGGAACACCGGGTCGAGGCCGCGCATCGCCCAGATCGACTGGCCGACCAGCGCGCCGAGCGCGACGCCGACCACCGCCGCCAGGCCGAAGCCGATGGCAACACGCTGCAGCGAGATTAGCACGCGCCATGCCAGACCGATATCCTGCGGGCCATTGTCGAAGAACGGATGCGCGATCAAATCGTAGGCCTCGTTCCACACCTGGGTCGGCGGCGGCAGGCTTGATGTCGGCGACGAACAGGCGATCTGCCAGACGACCAACATCAGCGCGATGACGATGATGGGCGGCACCAGCGCGCTCGCCAGTTTGCCGGCGATGGCGAGCGGCTCGAAGCGACGCCGTGCCTTGGCAGTGAAGGCGATGACCTCCGCCGGCTTGGCAGGAAAGGCCTTCACCTTGGTGTCCTCGATAGTCTGCATCGACATGTCTGGGGAAAACTCCGTGGGGCAGATAATTCGAGCGACAAACGGCGCAATGCGCCGTTTGCGCAGGGGTTCAGGCCGATGCCTTGATCTTCAGGCTATCGAGATAGGCGGACGGGTTGGCCGGATCGAAGATCTTGCCGTCGAAGAAGGTCTCGACGCCGCGCGACGACGACGCCGGAACGTCGGCAGCCGCAACGCCGAGATCCTTGGCCGCTTCGCGCCACAAATCCTCGCGGTTGACCTGATCGACCAGCGCCTTGATGTCGGTGGTCGGCGCGAACTTGCCCCAGCGGATGTTCTCGGCGAGGAACCACGTGTCGTGGCTCTTGAAAGGATAGGAGACGCCGCCCTTCCAGAACTTCATGGAGAGATCGGTGCCGTTGGCGACGCGGCCATTGCCGTAGTTGATGTCGCCCTTGAGGCGGCCGATGATGTCGGCGACGGGCACGTTCATCCATTGCCGCTTGCCGATGATGGCGGCCATCTCGTCCTTGTTCTCAGCGGCCTCGCACCATTGCTGGGCTTCCATGACGGCCATCAGGATCGCCTTGGTGGCGTTCGGGTATTTCTCGATGAATTCGGCACGCAGGCCGAGCGCCTTTTCCGGATGGCCCTTCCACAATTCGCCCGCCGTGGCGGCGGTGAAGCCGACGCCCTGATGGACGAGCTGCTCGTTCCACGGTTCGCCGACGCAGAACACGTCCATGTTGCCGACCTTCATGTTGGCCACCATCTGCGGCGGCGGCACGACGATGGTCGAGACGTCCTTGTCGGGATCGATGCCACCGGCCGCCAGCCAGTAGCGCAGCCACAAATC
>NZ_RZPQ01000292.1:0-6587 GCF_003999135.1 Mesorhizobium sp. M7A.F.Ca.CA.004.06.1.1
TGCTGGCCGGCCTTGGCTACAAGGTCAATCGCCTCGGCATCGACACCCGCCTCGCCCTGCCCGAGCATGATTTTTCCGGGAAGCGCAACGAGACCGTGCGCTACTCCGAACGCTGGCTGCTGAAGAAAGGCTTTTCGTTCGAAGAGGACAAGCGCACGATCTACCTCGACGAGATCGCCCGGCTTTCGGAAAACTGGCGCGGCGACCGCATCGTCAAGCGCTGGGAGATGGGTTTTCTCAACCGCCATTTCGCCGACCATCTCGGCACCGACATGCGCCGTTTCGTCCTGCACGGTCCCGATGGCGAACTGGTCGCTTTGCTCGACTTCGACCCGTTGTTTGCCGGCGGCAAGGTCATCGGCTACACCACCGCCTTCAAGCGCAAGCATCTCGACGCCTCACCGCATGCCGAGATCGGCCTGACCAAGTTCGCCGTTGACCGTTTTCGCGAAGAGGGCATCTCGGTGGTCACGCTCGGCCTGTCGCCGCTCGTCGATGTGGGCCCGAGCGGATTTGCCGAAAGCGATTTCTGGCGCAATGCCTTCCAGCGCGCCTATTCTTCTCCCTGGGTCAATCGGCGCAGGTTCAACCTGCAGGGCCAAGCGGCGTTCAAGCGCCGCTTCCACGGCGTCGAGGAGCCGGTCTACATCGCCTTCCGCAAGGGGACGTATGTCGAGATGCTGGGGTTGCTGCGGCTGGTCAAGGCGATCTAGGTCTGGCGATATTCAGGTGAGGCCGGCCTGACTTGAATCTCGACAGACCTGACAGCGTCACACGGCGCTTTCGCCGCTCAGTTCCTGAGCCGGTAGCCGGTCCTGAAGATCCAGGCGACGATCGCTATGCAGATCAGCAGAAAGACGATCGTCATGCCGAGGCTGATACCGACCGAGACATCGGATTTGCCGTAGAAGCTCCAGCGGAAGCCGCTGATCAGATAGACGACCGGATTGAACAGCGTCACCGTGCGCCAGATCTCGGGCAGCATGTTGATCGAATAGAAGCTGCCGCCGAGGAAGGTCAGCGGCGTGATGATCAACAGCGGCACCAGCTGCAGCTGCTCGAAACTCTTCGCCCAGATGCCGATGATGAAGCCGAACAGGCTGAAGGTCACCGCCGTCAGCACCAGGAAGGCGAGCATCCAGAACGGATGCAGGATGGTCAGCGGCACGAACAGCGAGGCGGTGGCCAGGATGATCAGACCGAGAAGGATCGACTTGGTCGCGGCGCCGCCGACATAGGCGATGACGATCTCCAGATAGGAGACCGGCGCCGACAGAAGCTCGTAGATCGAGCCGACGAATTTCGGGAAGTAGATGGCAAAGGAGGCGTTGGAGATCGACTGCGTCAACAGCGACAGCATGATCAGACCCGGCACGATGAAGGCGCCGTAACTGATGCCGTCGATCTCGGTGATGCGCGAGCCGATGGCCGAGCCGAAGACGACGAAATACAGCGATGTCGAGATGACCGGCGAGACGATGCTCTGCAGCACGGTGCGGAAAGCACGCGCCATTTCCATCCGATAGATCGCCCATACGGCGCGAAGGTTCATGGTTCCCTCCTCACCAGATTGACGAAGATCTCCTCGAGCGAAGAGTTTTGCGTGTCGATATCGCGGAACTGGATGCCGCCGGCCTCGAGATCGCGCATCAACGAGGCGACGCCGGGCCGCTCGGCCTGATTGTCATAGGTGTAGGTCAGCTGCCCGCCATCGGGCGACAACTCCAGCGCATAGCGCGAGAGCGCCTCGGGAATGGCCGTCAGCGGATTGCGCAGTTCCAGCACCAGCCGCTTGCGGCCGAGCTTGCGCATCAGTTCGGCCTTGTTCTCGACCAGGATGATCTCGCCGCGGTTGATGACGCCGACCCGGTCGGCCATCGCCTCGGCTTCCTCGATATAATGCGTGGTGAGGATGATGGTGACGCCGTCCTCGCGCAGCCGGCGCACCATCGCCCACATGTCCTGGCGCAGCTCGACGTCGACGCCGGCGGTCGGCTCGTCGAGGAACAGGATGCGCGGCTCATGCGACAGCGCCTTGGCGATCATCAGCCGGCGCTTCATGCCGCCCGACAGGGTGATCGCCTTGGCGTCCTTCTTGTCCCACAGCGACAGGTCGCGCAGCACCTTCTCGACAAAGCCGGGGTTGGCCGGCTTGCCGAACAGGCCACGGCTGTAATTGACCGTCGCCCAGACGCTCTCGAAGGCGTCGATTGTCAGTTCCTGCGGCACCAGCCCGATCAGACCGCGCGCGGCGCGATAATCCTTGTTGATGTCGTGGCCGTCGACGGTGACGGTGCCCGACGAACGGTTGACGATGCCGCAGACGATCGAGATCAGCGTCGTCTTGCCGGCGCCATTGGGTCCAAGCAGCGCGAAGATCTCGCCGCGCTGAATGTCGAGATTGACTTCCTTGAGCGCGGTGAAACCGGTGGCGTAGGTCTTGGAGACCCCGGAAATGGACAGGATGGAAGGCATGGATGAAAACGGCTGCTTGAAAGAGGTCCCCTGATATAGGCCGAATGTCGGTGCTTGCAACCGCAAGTCAATGCCCTGCTGACAGTTCTCGACAATCGTGCCGGCCGGCCGTTGCAGGTGCGGCGCACAGGCCCGGAGTTGCGCGGCACGCAACCGGCAAAATTGTCCTGTGGCGTTCAGCCTCGCGGCAGGACGCCGCTTTGACCTGAACTCGCTTCGGGCCTATCCTTCGCGAGTATTTGCAGCAGCCGGAGCCCATCATGGACCCGCTCATACTTTCGCGTATCCAGTTCGGCGCGAATATTTCATTCCATATTCTATTTCCGACGATCACCATTGCGCTGGGTTGGGTGCTGCTGTTCTTCAAGCTGCGTTACAACGCGACCAACGATTCCGCCTGGATGCGCGCCTATTTCACCTGGGTGAAGGTGTTCGCGCTGTCCTTTGCCATGGGCGTGGTTTCGGGCGTCACCATGAGCTTTCAGTTCGGCACCAACTGGCCGGGCTACATGGAAAAGGTCGGCAACATCGCCGGGCCGCTGCTGGCCTACGAAATCCTCACCGCCTTCTTCCTCGAAGCGGCCTTTCTCGGCATCATGCTGTTCGGCTTCCGCCGCGTCTCCAACCGCATCCACACGCTGGCGACGGTGCTGGTCGCCGGCGGCACCACCGTCTCGGCATTCTGGATCATCGCGCTCAATTCCTGGATGCAGACGCCGGCCGGATTCGAGATGCGCGACGGCGTGGCGCATGCGGTCGACTGGTGGGCAATCATCTTCAATCCGTCGATGCCCTACAGGCTGACCCACATGCTGCTGGCGTCGGGGCTGACGGTGTCGTTCCTGATATCAGGCCTGTCGGCGCTGCGTTATCTCACCGGCGACCGCTCGGAATCGATGTGGAAGGCGCTGCGCACCGGCGTCTTCACCGCGGCGATCCTGATCCCGATCCAGATCTTCGCCGGCGACCAGCATGGGCTGAACACGCTGGAGCATCAGCCGCAGAAGATCGCCGCCATGGAGGCCAACTGGAACACCGGCCCCAACGTGCCGCTGGTGCTCTTCGCGCTGCCGACGAGGCGGCGAAGGAAAACAAATTCGAGATCGCCATTCCCGATGGGGCCAGCCTGGTGCTGCGGCACTCGGCCAGCGGCGTGGTGCCGGGACTGAACGACTATCCCGGCAATCATCCGCCGGTCTTTCCGGTGTTCTGGGGTTTCCGCGTCATGGTCGGCACGGGCATATTGATGCTGCTCGTCTCTTGGTCGGCGGCCTTCTTCCTCAAGCGCCGGCACAGCCTGCCGAAGCCGCTGGCCATGCTGATGGTGCCGATGGGGCTGTCGGGCTGGCTGGCGACGTTGGCCGGCTGGTACACCACCGAAATCGGCCGCCAGCCCTGGCTGGTGACGGGCGTGCTGAAAACCGCCGACGCGGTCGGCCCGGTGGCCGGCAGCCATGTCGCGCTGACGCTCGCCATATACCTCGTTCTCTATGTGCTGTTGCTGATCGCCTATCTCGGCGTGCTGGTGCACCTGGCGCTGAAGGCGGCGAAGGACGGCGACAACTCGCCGTTGCCCGGCGTGCTCAACGCGCCGATGTCGCAGCCGGCTGCGGGGGAGTGATTTGATATGGCACTCCAGCCGGGCGCCGGCGCGGCCCCTCACCTGCCTGCCGGCATCCTCTCCCCGTATAGGGACGGGGAGAGGGGCGCTCGCATCGACGGTTTCGCCAGTCACCAGCGTTGCAAGAAAAGCGCCGAGATTGCGGCCAGCCCCCTTCTCCCCGTCCCTATACGGGGAGAAGTGCCCGGCAGGCAGGTGAGGGGCGGCGCCGACTTCGGCAATCGATCTGAAGCCTCGATAGAGCCCCATCCGATCACATCGCGATTAGCCGGCTCTGGTGAGTGAGGAGAAAAAGATGACCTTCGACTGGCCAACCGCGCTTCCGCTGATCTTCGCCGGCCTGATGGGCCTCGCCATCCTGATCTACGTCATTCTCGACGGTTTCGATCTCGGCATCGGCATTCTGTTCGCCGCCGCTGAAGACGCCGAACAGGATACGATGATTGCCGCGATCGGCCCGTTCTGGGACGCCAACGAGACCTGGCTGGTGCTGGCCGTCGGCCTGCTGCTGGTCGCCTTCCCGCTGGCGCATGGCGTCATCCTGACGGCGCTCTACATTCCGGTCTTCGTGCTTTTGCTCGGGCTGATCCTGCGCGGCGTCGCCTTCGATTTCCGCGCCAAGGTGCCAGCTGGCCGCAAGCATCGCTGGAACCGTATCTTCTTCCTGGGTTCGCTCATCGCCTCGCTGGCGCAGGGCTATATGCTGGGCGTCTATGTGCTCGGGCTCGACGTCGGCCTCGGCGGCATGGCGTTCGGCGTGCTGGTGGCGTTCTGCCTTGCCGCCGCCTACGCGGCGATGGGCGCGGCCTGGGTGATCTACAAGACTGAAGGCGAATTGCAGAAGAAAGCGGTGCGCTGGCTTCGCACCGCGCTGGTGCTGACCGCGCTCGGCATGGCGGCGGTGTCGCTGGCGACGCCCTTCGCCAGCCCGCGCATCTTCGACAAATGGTTCGTCTGGCCGGAAATGCTTTATCTGTCGCCGCTGCCGATCCTGTCGGCGCTTTTGTTCCTGTGGCTGTGGCGGCAGACCTTCCATCTGCCGAAGCCCGACGACCGCCATTCGCTGATGCCGTTCCTGACGCTGGCCGCCATCTTCGCGCTCGGCTTTGCCGGTCTCGCCTGGTCGTTCTACCCGTTCGTGGTGCCCGATCGCCTGACCATCTGGCAGGCGGCTTCCGCGCCGGAGAGCCTGGCCATCATCCTCGCCGGCACCGTGGTCGTGCTGCCGGTCATCATCTTCTATTCGTTCTATGCCTACCGGGTGTTCGGCGGCAAGGCGACGGATCTGACGTATGATTGAAGGGGATGGCGGGAGCTAATCTCCCCCCTCGAGGGGGAGATGTCGCCGAAGGCGACAGAGGGGGTCGCCACACGGAGAGCGCTAACCTCATTCTGTCGCAAGAGGCCGAGACCGGTCGAGCCGACCCCCTCTGGCCGCTTCGCGGCCATCTCCCCCTCAAGGGGGAGATTAACAGCGCTCAGCTCAATTGCTCGCCGACAGCACCAGCACCGGCTTGTCGCTGTAGAGCGCCGGGAACAGCGCCTTCAAATTCGCCACCTTGGGCAGGTCGTTGTAGACGATGTAGGGATAGGTCGGGTTCAGCGTCAGGAAATCCTGATGGTAATTCTCGGCCGGATAGAAGGTCTTGCCGGTTTCCAGCGTGGTGACGATCGGCTCCGGGAACACCTTGGCCTGGTCGAGCTGGGCGATGTAGCTTTGCGCGATCTTCTTCTGTGCATCGTTTTCGGCGAAGATCGTCGAGCGGTATTGCGTGCCGGAGTCCGGACCCTGGAAATTCAGCTGGGTCGGGTTGTGGGCGACCGAGAAATAGACCTGCAGCAGCTGGCCATAGGTCACCTTCGATGGATCGTAGGTGATCTCGACGGATTCGGCATGCCCGGTGCGGCCTGAGCCGACCGTCTCGTAGACGGCGGTGTCCTTGTCGCCGCCGGAGTAGCCGGAGACAGCCCTGGTGACCCCCTTGACGTGCTGGAAGACGCCCTGCACGCCCCAGAAGCAGCCGCCGGCGAAGATTGCCTTTTCAGTGCCGGCGGCCGCCTTCTCGTCGATTGCCGGCGGCGGGATCTTCACCGCGTCCTCGGCCGAAACCGCCGGCGTCAGCCAGAAGGCGGCGCCCGCTGCGGCAAGTGCAAGCGCGGCGAGGGCGCCTTTGACAAAGCCGAGCGAACGGTTTGAAATCTTGATGTTGGTCATGGTTGCACTCCTCGTGGCTTCCATAGGGATCAGTCTATTGCATCAAATAGTGCGGCGCGACGCACATTCGCGTGCGCCGAATGCGGAATCTTACCGTCAGCGCTGCCCCTCACTGTCCTGCCGGACATCTCTCCCCGCAAAACGGGGAGAGAGCAACTGGCCGCGACGCTGGCGTTTCTATCTGCAACACCGATGATTGGCGAAACCGTCGATGAGCGCCCCTCTCCCCGTCACTATACGGGGAGAGGATGCCGGTAGGCAGGTGAGGGGCAGCGC
>NZ_RZPQ01000293.1:0-6585 GCF_003999135.1 Mesorhizobium sp. M7A.F.Ca.CA.004.06.1.1
TGCTTGTCGAGATCGGCGCGCAGCGCGGCGTGTCGGCAGCGCAGGTGGCGCTGGCCTGGCTGCTTGGCCGGCCGGCCGTCAGTTCGCTGGTGATCGGCGGCAGGACGGAAACGCAGTTCCGGGACAACATCGCGGCGGCAAGCCTGGTGCTTTCCGGCGAGGAGCGCGAGCGCCTCGATGCGGTCAGCCGGCCGCCCTTGCTCTATCCCTACTGGCACCAGCAGCTGACGGCAAAGGACCGTTTTGGTGCTGCAGATCTGGTGATTGACCGAAGCGGCATCTGATCGGCAAATCGATGGCGATAGGTATTGGCCGCCGCAATGATGGACCTGGCCCCTTCATTGCGACGCGCATCTTGCAAGCCTGGCCATCATCGACGCACTATCGCTTCAGCTGTTGTGTTTGACGGCTAATGCTCCTAGGCAGGACCAGAGCCGCGAGGCAGTGAAAAGGAGCCAATATGGCGCGACCACCAAACTACGATCAGGAACGCAAGGAACGCGACCGCCAGAAGGCGGCCAAGAAGGCCGAGAAGCTGGCAGCAAAGGTTGCAGCGAGGGAACGTTCGAAGCCCGAAGACGAGACTGAAGCCGAAACCGAAACGGCAAAGTGACGGCAAACGGCCCGCAGATGCGGGCCGTGCCTCAATCCAGATTGCCGCCCCAAATGTCGGCTTGTGTCAGGCGGGCGCCTTGTCGCTGACGAACACGTCCACTTCGCGTGCTGCCGCGATGAAGGCACGCCTGGCGTTCATCGCCGGCTTGTCGCCGGCGAGTGCGTCATGGCAGGCCTGCAGGGCCGCGCGATGCTTGGGGCTGCGCTTGCCGGGCCAGCTGTTGAGGAGGTAGTCGGAAGCCTCACGCGCCGTGCGCAAGAGCTGAGTGCTTCCCGCCGCGACTGACTTCACAGTCACAGGTGTTTCAAATCGGTTGTTTTCCATGGCCGCTCCTTACGCCATCGGCGTCTGCGAAGCGAGGCGAAAGTGCGCATACGTCCAGACGCCGCTTTGCGCCCCTTCATCCACCTTTAAGCAGCAACGACGGCAAAGCCTCTGGCGCGAAGACCGCGCCGATCGTTGGCCAGCGACGTCACCAGCCGGTCGCGGCTGCCGACGATGTGGCCTGACAGCAGGCGCGCGGCTTCATCGGCGTCGCCAAGGCGTGCCGACGCCAGTATGGCGCGATGTTCGGCCCAGGCGCGGCTGAGGGCCGCTTCGTCGCGGACCTCCAGCCAACGCGCCCGCGACAGGCGCGTCATGGCATCGCGCACCGCCCGGAACAGGAATTCATTGCCCGACAGACGCGCCAGTTCGATGTGAAAATCCATGCCGACGCGATGCCATTCCTCGCGCGGCGTGTCGTTGTCGCAGGACTCGAGCATCGCCTCGATGACATCGAGGGCGCTCCGGTCCGCCAGGCTGCATGTCAGGCGAAGCGCCGCAACCTCGACCGCTTCCCTGTAGACGGCGATCTGCTCGAGTTCAGCCAGATTGATCGGCGACACCGTCCAGCCACGTCCGTCCCTGCCGACCAGGCCCTCGGTCTCGAGCCGCAGAAGTGCTGCCCTGACCGGGGTTCGCGACGCGCCGAAGCGGCTCTCGATCCAGCGCTCCGTCAGCTTCTCGCCGGGACCGATCTCGAGGCCCAGGATCATTTGCCGAAGCTGTTTTTCGACGCTCTGCATCTGCGACATTGTCGTTTCCATTTTCTGATCGTTGCTGGCGATCGTCTTGCCGGCCGCCTTTTCCGATCACGTTTGAGACGGTCGCATTGACAGCGGTCAAGCTTGCGTCCATCAGGGGCACCATCTTGGTATCCCAAATTGGTATCCGCAGCAAGCATCGATAAGAGTTGCTGGGACAGGACATATGACATGCAGCAGCAGAACACGCCCCCGGCGACCGACAGCACCTACAACATCCACTGGCGGCGCAATCTGTTCGTGTGCGTTGCCGGATCGTTTTCGACGCTTGTCGCCATGACGCTGCTTTTGCCGTTCCTGCCGCTCTATATCGAGCAGCTCGGCGCCGAGGGCCACGCGGCGATCGTGCAATGGTCGGGGATAGCCTATGGCGCGACGTTCTTCGCGGCGGCGCTGGTGGCGCCGCTCTGGGGACGTCTCGGCGACCGCTACGGCCGCAAGGTGATGCTGGTTCGCGCCAGCTTCGGCATGGCCATATGCATGTCGCTGACCGGCATGGTGCAGACGGTCTGGCAACTGGTGCTGCTGCGGCTGCTGATCGGGTTTGCCGGTGGCTATTCCTCGGGATCGACCATCCTCGTTGCCATGCAGACGCCGAAGGAACGCTCCGGCTGGGCGCTGGGCCTGCTGTCGGCCGGCATCACGGGTGGGGCTCTGGTCGGCCCACTGGTGGGCGGCGCCCTGCCGCCGCTGATCGGCATCCGCGCCACCTTTCTCCTCTCCGGCGGCGTCATCTTCCTGGCGTTCCTGGCGACCACGTTTCTGATCAAGGAGAATCCCCGGCCGAAAACAGCAGACGCCGCGTCGAAGCAGAAGCAGAAAGGCGGCTGGGCACAAATCCCCGACAAGCGGCCTGTCGTCGCCATGCTGGCGACCGGCATGCTGTTGAGCTTCGCCACCATGTCGATCGAGCCGATCATCACCGTCTATGTGCAGCAGCTCATCGAGGACCAGAGCCGCGTCACGCTGATATCAGGCGTCGTCATGTCGGCGGCGGCCCTTGGCGCCATCCTGTCGGCTTCGCGCCTCGGCAAACTCGCCGACCGCGTCGGCCACTGGAACGTCATCATCGGCGCGCTTGCCGTCTCGGCACTGCTGCTGATCCCGCAGGCCTTCGTCACGCAAAGCTGGCAACTCATCGGCCTGCGTTTCCTGATGGGCCTGGCGCTGGGCGGGCTCTTGCCCTGCATCACCAGCGTGATCCGCCACAATGTTCCCGATGGGGTCGGCGGCAATGTGCTCGGCCTGTCGATTTCCGCCCAGTATGTCGGGCAGGTCGCCGGTCCCCTGCTCGGCGGCTTTGCCGGCGGCCATTTCGGCATGCGCTCGGTGTTTCTGGGCACATCCGTCTTGATGGCCGGGGGCGCGGTGTATAACTGGCTGGCACAGTCGCGCCGCGAGCAGGACATGCTCGCCAAAGCCGGCAAGTCCTGACGGGATTGGGCATCCCTCTGATATCACGGAGCCATGGACATGAGCACGGCCGAACGACCTTCCGACAACAGCGGCCGTATCCTCGTCCTGGCCGGCGGCCTGTGCGGCGCCGCCGGCGTGGCGCTGTCGGCCGCGGCGGCGCATCTGGGCGGCGCCTTCGTCGGCACCGCCGCATCCTTCCTGCTGATGCATGCGCCGGTCTTCCTCGCCGCCGGATTGCTTGGGGCGAACCGGATGCTGCGCATCGGCAGCCTGATCCTGCTGGTTGGGCTTCTGCTGTTCTGCGGCGATCTGCTGGCCCGCGATTTCATCGGGTCGCGGCTGTTCCCGCTGTCGGCGCCGATCGGCGGCACGCTACTCATTACCGGCTGGCTGGCGATCGCCGCCTCGGCGCTGGTGCGCATGCGTTCCTGACGCCTGCCCGCGCCAAATGTAAAAGCGTGGGCTGCTAGTCCTGCCGGCGCTCGGGCTTGATGAGCAATTCGCGATTGCGTCGCCGCAGCTTCGCCAACCAATGCCGTTCCGGCCTCGCGATGCCCCAATAGTTGCGGTAGATGTCTTCGAACAGATAGCTGACGGGATGCATGATGTGCGCTCCTTCTAGTCCTTGAATCGATCCAATCGACAGGCGCGAAAAACCGACCACGATCAGCTCCGCTTGCGCTCCACAAGGAACCGCAACTCGCGAACCCATGGGCTGGCTTTGCCACGGCGCTTCTGCGTCGTGGTGTTCGACGAGATGCTCCAGTCGTTGCGGTAGATATCTTCGAAGAGAAAATTGACGGGATGCATGGCACAACTCCCCTAAATATGTTGAATCGATCCAATTTAGAGAACCACCGTTCGCTTGGATCGATTCAAACATACGCCTTGCCGAGACTGTGATCAAGTCAAAATTTGAACCGATCCAACGAAAGTGTTAGGAGGGAGGAATTCAGGAGACGAAGATGGCGCCATTGACCTCTGCAAAGACAAGACCGGTCCGTCTGGCGGACATTGCCAAGGCGGCCGGCGTGTCGCACGGCACCGCGTCCAACGTGTTCGCCCGGCCGGAGATCGTGCGCGAGGAGGTCCGCGAGCGGGTCAAGGCGGCAGCCGAGGCCATGGGATATGGCGGACCGGATCCCAAGGGCCGGCTGCTGCGCGCCGGCAAGGTCAATGCCATCGGTGTCGCGACCGCGGAACCCCTCTCCTATTTCTTCGACGACCCCTTTGCCCGGGTGATGATGGCCAGCATCTCGCAGGCCTGCGACGCGACCGGTGCGGGGATTTCGCTGGTCTCCGCAGCCAACAACGAACAGCTTGCCTGGAACATCCAAAGTGCGCTGGTCGACGGTTTCATCGTCTTTTGCGTCGATGGCGGTTCAAGGCTGGTCGAACTGGCGCGTGAACGCAAACTCCCTTTTGTCGCGCTCGATCTCGATTCGGACGACGACGACGCCGTTGCAGCAATCGGCGTCGACAACATCGCCGGGGCTGGCCTGGCCGCCCGCCACCTGACCGAACTCGGACATCGCCGCTTTGCCGTGCTTACCCTGCCCTGTGCCGACGCAGGCTTCGGCCCTACCACAAGGGAGCAGGTGGAAATGGCCCTCTACTCGGCTACGCGCGACCGCTTGCGTGGCTATTTCGCCGAACTCTCCCGGGTCGGCGTCGACGTCTCGCGCGTGCCGATCTACGAAACCGTCAATGACGAGAAGAGCGTTTGGGCCGGCCTCGACCATATTTTCGCCGGTGCCGAGACGCCGACAGCCATTCTGGCGATGTCCGACAGGATGGCGCTCCATGCGCTGGACTGGCTGCGGCAGCACGACATTGCGGTGCCGGGCGATGTTTCGGTCGTCGGCTTCGACGGTGTTCCGGAGGGGGCGGTTTCCAAGCCGCCGCTGACCACGATCGTCCAGCCGATCGCCGAGATGGGCCGCCTTGCCGTCAAGGCGATCCTTGAAAATGACGGTTCGTTCAGCCGGCAATCGCTGCCGGTCCAACTCGTGGTGCGAGCCTCATCCGGCCCCTCGCCCGCCTGAGCTCAACGGCCCATTCTTGTCGCCATGGCCGGCATCGCGAAGGATGCAGCATGGACGGGCGGTGCGGCGTTGTGAGCCGGCCTGCTTTTGCCGGACCAGCCAAGGCCCGATAGCCATTCGAGATAGTAGGCGAGCGCGAACTGCATGACGATGCCGGCCGATATCAACAGGCTGTCATAGGCAAATCCGCCCGGATTGATCAGCTTCAGCACTTGCGCCGCCATTGCAAGCACCGTGCCGGCAATGAAAATCGGCAGCGATCGTTTGCCCAATATGGCAAGCGGATGATCGCGTCCGGTGCGAAACAGGTTCGAGACCGCCGGGAATGCCACGATCAGGTAGCTCACCGCCAATATATGCAGCAGCCTCGGCAGCGACAGGAACGTCTTGTCGAAGCCGGTCAGCACCGGAGGCAGGCCAAACCAGGAGATATGCCCCCAAAGCGGGCTGTGCACCCAGACCAGTGCCACAGCGGTGTAGGCCAAGGCCGCGCCAACCAGCCAGCGATTGACCGGGATGGTACCGCCGCGACGCACATGCAATGCACCTGCCAGGCCGATGTTGAAAAGGAACTGCCACGACAGCGGGTTGAGAAACCAGAAGCCGGGCTCGGGATAGTTGGGCGGAGCAATTTGATAAACCCCCGCGACCAGCCACAGGGCGCCGGAGGCGACCAGTGCCAAGACCGGCCGATAGCTGACAATGAGCAGGAACACCGGCGTCAGCAAGAGCAGCACCGCATAGACGGGCAGTATGTTGTTGTAGCCGAGTTGGTGGCCGAGCGTCACGATGCCGATCAGCACCTGCGGCGTATTCTTGATCAACGGCTCGATGTTGATCATCGTCAAAAGCTCCGGCCGCCTGGCAAACACCGCCGCAGCGCAGAACATGGCCATCACCACCATGGTGGTGACGATGTGGGTGGCATAAAGCACACCGGCGCGGCGCAACATCTTCAGGGTTGCCAGCAGCCGGTTTCCAGGTTGGAATTTCCTGCCATAGGCAAGTGCGACCGAGATGCCGGAGATCAGCACGAAGACTTCCGCCGCATCGGAAAAGCCGAAATTCTTGTAGGTCAGATACTCGAAGGCGGTACCTGGCACATGGTCGACATAGATGGTCAGCAAAGCGAGAGCACGGAGCACGTCTATGCGCGTGTCGCGCTCAGTGCGATCGGGGACACGCGCATCGCGGTCCGAGACACGCGAATCGCGGTCCGGGGAAATCTGGGTGGTCATCGACAAAAAGGCCTCAAAGCTGGTTGTTCATGCCGAGCAATGCGACCCCCGGCGCACCGCTTCGATTCCTCCCGAAGGAATGTTATCGGCGGAGAAACGGACTGTAATGCGCCCGGTTCAATCAACTTTCGCGGAGCTTGAAAATATTGCGTTTTGAAGCCGGCAAATTGAGCGAAACCTCATAT
>NZ_RZPQ01000294.1:0-6584 GCF_003999135.1 Mesorhizobium sp. M7A.F.Ca.CA.004.06.1.1
CCCGGTGCTGGTCGTCCGCTAGGGCGTTTTTCCGGGCTGGAACTGACTTTCGGAATCATGCTCAAATAACAGCCGGAGACCATCCCGGCGCGGCTGTCGTGCGCCAACATTGTTCGACCGCGCCGGAGAAAATTGACGAATGGCGGACGAGGGTCGCACCAGGATAATTCCCAGCGGAATGCCGCAGTCGGCCGCCATGCTGGCCGACGTCAAACGGGCGATGGCGACCACCGCAAGCCTCAACCGCTTGACCTTCAACGACGCGGCTGAAGTCCGGACCCTGTTCAGCGAACTCATTGGCAGGAAGGTCGACGACAGCTTCCTGCTGATCCCGCCCTTCTACACGACCGGCGGATCCGATATCCGCGTCGGGCGCAATGTCTTCATCAATCAGAACTGCACCTTTTATGATCTTGGCGGGCTCGACATCGCCGACGATGTCATGATCGGGCCGAATGTCAGCCTCATCACCTCGGGCCATCCCCTCGAACCGTCGCGGCGTCGCGCCTTCACGACCGCAAAGCCGGTCGTGATCGAACGCAATGTCTGGATCGCGGCCGGCGCGACGGTCATCGGCGGCGTGACGGTGGGCGAAAACTCGGTTGTCGCGGCGGGTTCCGTGGTCACTAGGAACGTTCCCCCGAACACGCTTGTCGGGGGAAACCCGGCCAACGTCATCAGGTCGATTGCCGAATGAGGGCGCGACTTTTCATCGGGCGGCCGGACCGACAGATCGTAGTGACATCGTCGCTATGCTATGCTGTTAACGCAGGGAAGGAGCCCATTCATGCGCAAGGACTTCATGCTCGAAGCGTTGCAGCGTGCCACTGAAGACACGTTGCTCAACCGCGACATCTTTGCTGTCGAGCCGGATGTCTACGCCGCTTTTCTGGAACGTCTCGACGCGCCGCAGCATCCGAACCACCGGTTGCGCCGCACCATGACGACAAAGCCTCCATGGGACGCTGCATGACGCTGATGATCACGCTCCGCGCCAATCGCCACCGGCCGCTTAGGATGCCGAAGACCAGAGCGCGGCCTCCAAGACCAGATACCCGCCCAGCATCAGCAGCCCGGCGAAGAACACCGTGCGAAACGTCTCGACGCTCATCGCCTGGCGCAGCGCCTGGCCGGCGAACATGCCGGCGAGCGCCGGCGCAAGCGCCAGGACCGATCCCGCCAGTTGCATTGTCGGCGATGCGAACGCGCCTGCCTTGAACAACCCAAGGGCAAGAGCCGCCGTCGACACAGTGAAGGACAGGCCGAGCGCTTGGATGAGGTCTTCCCGGCCCAGCCGCAGCGATTGCAGATAGGGCACGGCCGGGATGACGAAGACCCCGGTGGCGCCGGTGACCAGCCCGGTCGCCACACCGACCAGCGGTGACACCAACGCCTCGTGGCGCGCCGGCGTGGTGAAGCCAAGCTTGAGCAGGCCGAGAATGGCGTAAAGCACCAGCGCCGCACCGAGCCCGGCCGAGGCAACGCCAGAGTGTGTGCCGGTGAGCAGACCGGCCCCGGCGACGGTGCCAAGCACGACGCCGGCCATCATCGTCCACAACCGCTTGCACAGCCCGCCGAAGGATGGGCCGGTGAACAACTGCCAAAGATTGGTGACCAGCGACGGGATCAAGAGCAGGGCAGCCGCCTGCGCCGGCGGCATCGTTACCGCCAGCAGCCCCATCGCCACGGTCGGCAGCCCCATGCCGACGACACCCTTGACGAAGCCCGCGGCAAGGAAGACCGCGCCGATCCAGGCGATGACGCCGACGCTCAGCACGGTCGTTCCTTCGGGGTGCCGCTTCGATCAGTCATGCAACAGCATGTCCGCCGCATCATCGTCGGGTGCGGGTTTTGCAGGCGTTGCTTCATGGTGGACAGGGGCAGCCATCGCCACGCAACCGCGCTGGCCGGGCTCCGCTCGCGCCATGGCAAGCGAGGCCACCGCGATCGCAAGCACGATCGCCGCGCTTTCAAGTATGCCGGGTCCATGCCGGCCTGTCGCCTTTTCGCTCATCGCGCATCTCCATCGCAAAAGATTTGACTGACATGCCGGCCGCCCACAATGTGGAAGTTACGCCGTCAGCCTTCGCCTGCGCCGAAGGCTGAAGCCCTGCAGGAGAAGAAAGATGCGCTTCGATCTTACCGATCTCCGGCTGTTCCTGCTGGTCGCCGAGCGCGGCAGTATCACCCATGGTGCCGAACTTGCGGGGCTGGCGCTCGCCTCCGCCAGCGCCCGCATCAAGGGCATGGAGGAAAGCCTCGGCGCGCCGCTTTTAGAGCGGCGGCGGCGCGGCGTGGTGCCGACGGCCGCCGGGCAGGCGCTGCTGCACCATGCGCGGGCGGTGCAGAACCAGATCGAGGCGATGGCCGGCGACCTCGGCGCCTATGCCACGGGCTTGCGCGCCCGCGTGCGGCTGATGGCCAACACGGCCGCCACCAGCGCGCTGCTGCGCGACATGCTGCCGGCCTTCCTCGTCGCGCATCCCGGCATCGACATCGACCTCGACGAGCGCCCCAGCCACGAGATCGCAGAGGCGGTGGCAAGCGGTGCCGCCGATCTCGGCATCGCCGCGACCTGGGCCGGCCTTTCGCATCTGGAGCAGAAGCCGTTCTTCATCGACAGGCTCATGGTGATCGCCGCGCGAGACTGGCCCGACCTCGAAGGCAATACGGCCAGCCTCGGCGACCTGCTCGGCGAAGCCTTTGTCGGCCTGAGCGCCGGCCATCCCTTGCAGGAGCACATCACCCGTCAGGCCGCCCGCCTTGGCGGCCATCTGCACTTCCGCATCCGCGTGCCCGGCCTCGACAATGTCTGCCGGCTGGTCGCCCAGGGCGCCGGCATCGCCATCGTGCCCGAAAGTGCCGCGCGCCGCTCCGCCCGCACGCTGCGCAGCCTACGGTTGACCGACGACTGGGCAACACGCCAGCTCAACCTCTGTGCCCGCCGCTTCGAGGATCTGACGCCACAGGCAAAACTGCTGGCGGAGGCGCTGGTGTGAAGTCGCGCTCTACGGCGCTTTGCCCATGGAGCGTAGCGCGTTGATCGCAGCGAGGTATTCGATGAAATGCTTTGGGCAATCGCTTAGCACGAGCCGATAGAGCGGCAACGTCTCGTCGTCACGATGCTGCAGCCGCTGGAATTCCGCTGTGTAGAAATTGGCCTCGCAGACCTGCTCGTTCCTGATGGTTGCATCCGGATCATCAGCCGCCTTCAGTGTCACTTCAGGCGCCTGGTCACCCAGCAGCATGCGGACCAGCGGCGCCGGCCATTTCGTCATGTCGAGCTTTGCCACGCGCAGGATGCTCGACTGCCCGTTGCGGCGCCGGGCAAGGTCCACCCAGATTGCGGAATACGCATCCTGGGGCTGCATTTGGGCGGACTTCTCCAGATCGGCCTGTGCCTTGGCGGCCGGACCAAAGTAGAATCCGGCAATGCCGCGACTTTGATAGAAACCCGCGAATTTTGGGTTTCGACGAACAGCCTCGTTGAAGTTGGCGAAGGCCTCGACATAGTCTGTCTTGTACATACTGGCGATACCCAGCGCTTCGTAGGCGCTGGGATAGTTCGGCGCATAGTGCAACGCCTGAGTGCAATCATTGATCGCGCGATTGTTTTTCGCCATGTACAGCCACACGTAACAGCGCCCGAGATAGGCGGCGGCATCTTCAGGATTGAGGAAGATCGCTTGATCATAGTCCGCGATGGCGGTGTCGTATTTGCCTTTATCGCTCCAGGCCGCGGCACGGTTCCTGTAGGCGCCAGCATAGCCGGCATCTATTGCGATCGCGAGATTGTAATCTGATATGGCGTCATCATATTTATGCCTGGATGCCCAGACGAGGCCCCTGCTGTCGTAGGCTTGCACATAGCCTGGATTGATGGCGATCGCGTAATCGTAGTCCGCCAGCGCAAGATCATACTCGCCTTTGTACGACCAGACCCGACCCCGATTGGTGACGGCTTCGGCATAATGGGGATTGAGGGTGATCGCCTGGCTAAGGTCGGCTAAGGCCCGGTCCGCATCATCGATGTACGACCATAGCAGACCGCGATTGTTGTAGCCGACGGCGTTTTTCGGATCGAGGCTGATCGCCTGATCGTACTCGGCAATGGCCCGCTTGTAGAACATCTTGCTCGCCCAGACATCAGCGCGGTCGCGGTAGATCGAGGCATCCTTTGGATCGAGCCTGATCGCCTGGTCATAGTCAGCAATGGCGCGAGCCTTGTCGCCTTTCTTCATCCAGATCTCGGCGCGCCGTCGAAAGGCGAGGATATGATTCGGATCGAGCGCAATCGCCTGGTCGAGGTCCGCAATGGCGCGGTCATATTCGCCGCTGCCGTCCAGTGCATTCGCTCGGTTGAAATGGGCAAGGGCTTGATCATTCACCGATACGGCCTTGTCCTCCAGCAGGCTGGTGCACACGACGATCCGCTTGGAGGCGTCGAGCTCATCGTCGCCGCAATTGTGCAGACGATTATCGGCTGCCATGACCGGCGGGCCGAATGCGAGCAGGACCGCAAGGCAAGCAAGGTAACACTGCGCCACTTTAGTCAAACGCCCATATCGATGAAGCATCATGTCAGAAAAACTTGGAACATCATTGCAGATCGCCGACCTTGTGCCAGCTTGATCGGGCAAATTCTTGACCAAGAAAATTAATATCGAAGAAATCCGGACGGGCCACGCGCCGGCGGCATGCGTCGACAGCGGGGCATCACCACCTTCAATCGCCCGATCACAACACGATTGTCCTAGTCTGCGCGCTGCCTTTCGCCAGCACGTTCGGCCGCCTGCAGGCAGACGACCTACCCAGTTCGCGTGAAAACAGCGCCTTGCTTTTCAAATATCCGTGACGTAGCTTGTTTGCACATTGGCAAAAAAATAGCCGAAGTTTTTTCCTTTTGTGAAAGACGGGGACTTTGCGGGAACATCTTGATCTGACCGATCGGCGGCTGGTCAAACAGCTGTCGCAGGATGCACAGCCGGGCATCAACCGCATCGCCGAGATGTTGGCGATTTCGGTGCCGACGGTGCGCACGCGGCTGCGCAACCTGCTCGACCGCAACCTGCTCAAGATCGTCGGCCTGCTGAACCTGACCGAGCGCCCCGAGCTGATCTCGGCCATTGTCGGCATCAATGCCCAGGGGCGCGGCCGGGCCCGCGAACTGGCACAGCGCATTTCCGAACTGCCCTTCGTCAACTCGGCTTCGGTGGTCACCGGGCGCTTCGACATCATCGTCGACGTGACGGTGGCCGGTGACGTCGCCGATCTCTACCGCGTCACCAGCGAACTGATCCCCGGCGCCGGCGAGCCCGGCGAAGTCGTGCGCAGCGAAACCTTCGTCGTCATGGCGTCCTGCAACAAATGGGTCAGCCTGCCGGAAGGCTGCTGGTCGGACGACCGCAAGGAGCCGGCATGAAGATCGCGGTACTAGGCGGCCTCGGCCTGCAAGGTCGGGCGGCAATCGCCGACCTCGTCGCCAGCGTCGGCGTCGAGGAAATCGTCTGCGTCGATACCGCAGCGGATGGCCCGGCCCGGCTTGCCGGCCTGACCGATCTTGCCCGCGTGCGCTTCGTGGTGCCTGAAGGCGCGATCGGCCCGGCGCTGGCCACTGTGCTTGATGATGTCGACGCCGTCATCGACCTGTTGCCGCAGCCGCTGATGCGCCAGGCGGTGCAGGCCGCGATCGCCACGCGCACGCCGCTGGTCACCACCAATTACGCCAAGTCGATCGCCGACCTGGCGCCAGCCGCCGAACAGGCCGGCGTCTCGATCATGACCGAATGCGGGCTCGACCCCGGCATCGACCTCGTGCTGTACGCGCGCGCCGCCAGGCAGTTCGACTCGATTTCCTCGATCGATTCCTATTGCGGCGGCATCCCCGAGCCGAAGGCGATGGCCAAGCCGCTGTGCTACAAGGTGAGCTGGAATTTCGACATGGTCCTGGTCAGCCAGAACCGCGACAGCGTGATGATCGAAGACGGGAAACGCGTCGCGGTGCCGGCCGGCCAGCAGCACGACAATCCGTTCATCCATGAAATCGAGGTTGCGGGTCTGGGCAAGCTCGAAGCCTTCCCCAATGGCGATGCGCTGCATTATGTCGAGATGCTGGACGCCGCCAAGGGATTGCGCCGCTCCGGCCGCTACACGCTGCGCTGGCCGGGATGGTCGGCCTTCTGGGCGCCGCTGAAGGAGCTTGGCTTCCTCTCCGAAGACAAGGTGCCCGGCACAGGCAACAGCCCGCGCGAATTCCTCGGCCGTCTGCTCGGCCCGCAACTGCAATATGGTCCCGGCGAGAAGGACCTGTGCGTGATGCGCAATGTCTTTTCCGGCCTCGAAGACGGCCGCGCCAAGACGGTGACGTCGGACCTGATCATCGAGCGGGACCTGGCTTCGGGCCTGTTCGGCATGAGCCTCGGCGTCGGCTATCCCGCCAGCATCGTGGCGCAGATGCTCGCGCGGCGTGAGATCACCAGACCGGGCCTTTTGAACCCGCTGCTGGACGTGCCCGACATCAGGTTCTTCGACGAACTGGCCAAGCGTGGCATCACGGTTTCCGAGACGGTGGCACGGGACTGAGG
>NZ_RZPQ01000295.1:0-2045 GCF_003999135.1 Mesorhizobium sp. M7A.F.Ca.CA.004.06.1.1
AACTCCATTTCTGGCGTGATGATGCCGGCGCGCGCATAGGCAAGTTGGGTCACCGCCTTGCCCTGCTTGGCCTTGAGCGGCCGATTGCGTATCGGAAATTCCGGTGTCAGGCGCTCGCCGGTGGCGAATCCATTGTCTTCCGGCCGGACGTGGCGGCCGTCATAGGCTTCGACATCGCCACGCGCCGTGACCCATTCGTGGCGAAGCCGGGCAAGGCCTTTTTCGATGCTGGTTTCGACTGATGGATCGGTGTAGGGGCCGGACGGATCGTAGACGGTGACGGGCGGTTCGCCGGCCGTCGGATGGACGGAAATCTCGCGCATCGGCACCCTGATCTGCGGGTAGAGGACGCCGGGCTTGTGGATTTTCCGCGAGGCGGGCAGTGGTCCCGTCGATACGGCGGGGGTGAGGGCATTCATCGTGAGGCTCCTTTGCTCATGCATTGGAGACCCAGTTCTGTGCCGGAAGGATGAAAAGACGCTTCTGTAGACCTGCTGCAACAGGACCTCGGGCGTAAACTCCCGCAAAGCGCTTGCACCGTCCCTACGCCAGTATGAACTGGATCAGGTTCAACGGGTCACTGCGCCGCGAAAGCCAGCAGTATCTCAGCCCCTTGCCGGGACTCCCCTGGTGAATGCCTTAGGTTGAACGGGCTGACGCTATCTTGTCAAGCGCATTCGGGCGCCTTCGGCCGGTGGCGACGACCGGCGGCCAGCCGGGCGGAGAGCTCGCGCATGCATCGGGGACAAGTCACGCCCCGTAGACCGGGGCTGAATGGCCAAAGCCTCATTCGCTTCGTGAAGGATGGAGAAACTGTATTGGCCATGTGCGCGTATCGACCAAGTAGCTCAGGCGGTCACGGATGTGGTTATTCTGGTCGAAGGTGACGAACGGCCTTGGGGGTCACCTCCTTTAGGATTCAGAGGTTGGAAGACGGCTTCTCGCGATCACGGCCATCAGGAAATACCTGTCTTCGGCTCAACCTCGACATGGCGTCCGATCGACCGCAGATATACAGCTATCTCGTTCATGAGATGATCGCGTTCGCCGTAGATTTCAGCAATCCTACGCAGCTGTGGCTCGACGGCCCTCCGTTGCGCTGGCGTGAAATCAGCATCGCCAAAGACGTATCCCAAGTTGCCAATCGCGCAAATTTTGCAGCCGGCGTCCACAACTGCTTGTACGAATGCCGGAATGTCTTTTTCTTGCATGGTCTTCATGTCGAACCTCTCGTGAATGGCGTGCTTGCGCCCCAATCTGCCTTTTCAGCGTGTCCTCTGGGCGGCGCAAGCCCTGAGCGTGACTGTGCACGGGCAACCTCGACTATCCCATCTGCCACGCTCTTTAGAATCGGTGGGGTCTGGTGATCGCAGGCTGGGCCACTCAAAAGCCTGCAAGAAGAAAGTCATGGCGACCATTGCTCAAGATCGCAAGGGTGCGTGCAAGACCTTCCGTTGGCAGTCATGCACGCTCGCTCAGAGATAGTCCGGCCGCGGAAATTCTCCCTTATTCGTAAGAAAGCTCATTGAGCAACTGGGCATTGAGCAACTGGGTCTCACGTCACGGGTCTCGTGTGCTTCACAGCCGAAAAATAGCCGCCGTGGCAATTCTCGAAAAGTGCAGGCTACCTCGTTAAGGACACTGCGGATGATCGTTCGCGCTTGGCAAAAGCGAACGGATTAGTCTATGGCTCTCGGCAGGGGGGCGAGTTATGCGGCGGGTGCGAATCCTTCAAGTAGGCGATATTCACTATCCGGACTGGCATCCTTCCTCTAGCAACATCGATGCCAAGGATAGCAAGTTCGCTCCGAAAATAACGCAGAAGCTACGCGCGTCTTCGCTGCGTGCCGTCTTGACGAAACTTCGGCGGCTGACGACTTCGAAGCCCTTGGATTCGATCGCCTTCATGGGGGATTTCACGAGCCGTGGCGACAAGACCTTCATTGCTTCGGCATTCCAGCATTTCACGTTGCTCTGCCGCGCACAGGGACGCAGTTCAAAGGCGCTTCCGTTGATATTCGTACCGGGAAATCACGATGTGAACC
>NZ_RZPQ01000295.1:2055-6575 GCF_003999135.1 Mesorhizobium sp. M7A.F.Ca.CA.004.06.1.1
AACTTGGACCGACTGAGAAATTCAGCGAAATGGCGAGTTTAGCCGCCCGCTTGGGTTGGCAGACCGTTCCCGTGGACCAACCCGTGCACTTCAGACTTCCGACAGGATCCGCAGGCGCAAACTTCATCCTCGTCAACACAGCGATAGGCAGTTGGGAGCTTCAAAACCTTCCCGCGTTCCTTCGTGATCGTCTCGAGGCACTCAGTCCTTCTACAGAGCCTGTAGATCTCGGCTCGCCGGACATCTCGGGACATTCGCCCGCGACACCTCCCAGCGATCCAGACAAGGAGGCGTCCGACGACGAGTATTACGGTCAGATGGACACGCCATACATCTCGCGTGAGATGCTTGCAGGCCTACAGGAATTGCTCCAGCAGCCCGACATGCGTTACGGCATCATAATCGGCCATCACAATCTGCTGCCACAAAAGACTCCGCGCATTACGCCATACGCGGAGATGCTCAACAGCGGATTTGTCAGAACTCAGCTGCTGCAGGGCAACAAGCCTATCGTCTACCTGCATGGACACATACATGCTGATCCGGTCGAGATCGTCAACGATCCAAGGTTTCCGGACGGCAAATTGATCTGCATCTCAGCACCAGAGATACAGTCAGGTTTCAATGAGCTCGTCTTCTTCACGACCGATCAGGGAGAGCTCGTCGGCATCCGACTTATACCCTACCGCACCAATGTCGCCGACGGGACGGTCATGGAAGGCGAACATTGCTTTATTTCGACCATGTCCAACGGCAAGGCCTTTCTGAACAACGACACGTTTGACCTGCTGCGCCGACTGCGCGACCATGCCACCAGGCGCGGGAATGGGTTACTCTTCTGGGACGAGATCACTGAGATTGCTGCCTCCGCCGAGCTCGGGCTAGATCTGGAAGACTCTCTTCTGATGCTCCAAGCGGCGCGCTTCATCGAGATAGACGGCCTCACCAAGGCAAACTCGGCTTGGCGCATTAAGGTAAGGGACGAATAGCGATGGAGAATCCGTTCGGCCCCAACAGGATCGAGTACGAAAGCCGCCCGATACTGTGGTTCAGTCAGAAGTCGGCGTTGATTTCTGCCGCCGCCAAGCCGGTCTTCGTCGCAGGGACGAGAGGCAGCGGCAAGACCAGCATTCTTCGCTCGCTTTCCACAGTCCATATTCTTGAAGACAAAAGTCTCTCGGACCAAGTCGGCAAGCTCGCTTGGTATGGCGTCTTCTTCCAGCTCAATGAGACATTCTCGCCCCTAATCGACAACGCCGTTCTGAACCTCATTCCGGAGCGGATACGCTTCGACACGGCCGCCGTGATCCCGCGGCAATTCGTAATCTTCTCTCACTATCTGGAGCTGAAGATAGTCGAACGCCTGCTCGAGAGCATCGGCCAGCTCAGACGCGACGGCCACTTGAAATACCGGGCCTCCGAAGATAGGGACGTCGCCCTGGCACTGCATCGCGAAGTGCTGCACTTCATACCCCAACCTGCCCGTCTCGACTTCTTCAGCATCGATGAGCTGCGGGGTGGGATAACCCGGTACGTCGACGAATGCTTCAACGCGTTCTTCTTTGCCGCCGATGCCGGAGCGACCGGCTTCAGAGCAACAGACCCTGGCGCGATCATTAACAAGGTCGCGACCGCGATCACTCCACTTTTAAATGGCCCATCTTTCGCCGGTGACAGGGCGCCCTTCTTCAAGATACTGATTGACGACTGTGAAGCACTGACACCGCTCCAACAGCAGTTCCTGAACACCTTGGTGAGAAAGACGCGCGGCAACGTGAAATGGGTCCTCGCCTACATCGGCGGCCTCTACGACACGATCCGGACGATCATACCCGGCCAGTCGCTCTCGAATGCTGACCGGGACGTCGAGAATCTTGATTCAGTCGATCCGAGGGAGTTCGCCACGCTGTGCGAGAACGTGTCGTCGCTTCGGCTGTACTATGCGCTTCCTGACCATCTGCGGAGTGATCTCGAGCGCAACGATGCGCTCAGCGCGTTTTCGCTCAAAAACCGGCTGGGGCGGCTTTCCGTCAATGACATCATCGAGCGGGTTATCATATCGGGTCATTCCGAGGGCAGAGAAGAGCTTGTGGCACTTGCTGATGCAGCACGTGAATTCCTCTCCGTGAATTTGAGGACGGCGGATCAGCAGCAATTCCTTCTTGATCGAAAAGCGCGCCCTTATGCCGAAGGGCTGGCGCTCGCGCTCATGAACCCGGAAATTAAGCGCCGGCCCATGAGCAAGGCGGATGCTTCAAATCTGAAGAGGTCGATCGCCCGGAAACAGGGATGGGCTTTTCTGAAAGCGTGCCAGATGCTGCGTCTGCATGACTACCCGTACGTAGGGCACCAGATCATCACATCATTGAGCGACGTCTGTATACGCGATTTCCTTGATATAATGGGAGAGATCTTCCGCCGCAGTGTTCCGAGTTCCAGTGATCCACGAAAACTGGTGGAATTCATCAACTCGGATTTACAGATTCATCTCGAACAGCAGAGACAGGCTGTGAACGCCGCCTCTCAACGGAAGCTTGATGGACTTCAGGCGCTTTCACATCCGTACGAAGAAGAGAGCGTGCGCATGGTGCGGGCGTTGGGTTACCTGACCGCTCGCCTCCAGACAGAGTTTGCCGAAGAAAATGCTCTAGGAACGACAGAGAGAGGCATTTTCAGGGTTGATCTAAAGGAAATGCGCTCGCTGGTGAACCGACTGGAGCAACCCAGCGGAAAACTGGACGAGGTCCTGCGTCGGGCGGAAAGGGATGGGTTTATCCGGGAGGTCTCCGCCGCCGGCAACTTTGAGGTGGACCGCGCCGACCCCGCATCGAAGGAGATGATGATCAGATTGCATCGGCGATTTGCACCTTACTTCGGGTTCTCCTATCGCGGCCCGTACGAAATCAACACAATCCCTGCGGCGCGGATGGTCGACCTGCTTTTTACCAGGCATCGGCTCCCAGAAGACTGGGCCGACTCGGTGTTTAAGGAGCTCGTCGCGCGGCCCGCACTCAAGACCGAATTCCAGCACTCGCTTTTCGAGAGCGATCTCGAATGACCGCTTCAACTGTCGAGTATCGAGTCTTCGGCCATCTGGCCGTCACCGAGAAGGCGAGAGATGCAGGTACCTGCGAAACGATGGAGGCAGATATCGCGATCGTCGCGCTTGGATGGGAAACGCGTTTCGCCGCGTTCGAAAACCATCTTGACCTGAAGGTCGGCAAGATCGTGGTTCTGGACTTTGCTCTGAAGGAAGCGAACGTCCCAGCCGTCGAAGAAAACCGGCGAAAGCTCATCGCTATGGGTACCCGATGGGGCGTCGAAGTGACTGTGATCACCCTCGAGCCTTCCATCGAGTATCAGAAGAACATCAATCTCCTCGATCACCTGCTCACTCAGATGGCCGCTTCATGTGGCTCATACGAAGGAAGCCTGCGGAAGGTTTTCGTCGAGTGCTCGACGATGCCGCGAATCTACATCCAATGGCTGATTGCGGTGGCATTCAAGAAAATGTCGATTCAGTCTCTCGAATTCGGGTACGCCGAAGGTATCTACGGGAACGCGATCGGCAAAGAGGATTTTTCCAGCGGCTTGGACCGATACGTCACCGTCCCTCATCTTCAAGGCAGCGGAGGAATGGGCGAAGAGAAAGTCCTGCTCGTGGGGATCGGAGGAGATGCCGACGTATTCTACGGATTGATCGATATCGTCAGTCCGGAACGGATCTCGCTCCTCGTCCCAAGAAGCGACAAGAATGCGCATATCGATGCTTTGCTCGATCAACAGGTGGCCAAGGTACGTGAAACCCACCGGCTCGAAGATGGCGAAGTTCGCGACATCCAGGCTTTCGGGCTGATGGCCCACCTCGATGCTTTCGAGACGTATCTCGACGGGTTCGGCTCGCGTGCGGTGGTGAACGTTTTTGTCAGCGGCCCGAAGGTTCAGGCCATCGCTGCTGCCGTGCTCGCCTGCTCCGACAGCCGCGTCCATCTCAAGGCAAGAATTCCCACCTCCTATGCCCATCGTGAAGTCTCAGCGAATGGGCGGTATCATATCTATAGGCTGATTGACCTGACATCCCCTGCCTGCAGCCTTCCCGGGACGTTCTGACACTATCTTGCATTCGAGTAGCATCATGGTCCCAGTAGCCGTTCCGCCAAGCCTTCAGCGCATGTTCGTGTCGCCCGATCCGGTCGATGGGGGGCTAATTCCCACTTGGAAGCTGCTCTACATCAGATCAGGGGGGAATGCAGACTGGCAGAATTCCGTCTAATTAGCGACTAGCTAAAACATATACTCAGGCGAGACTGTTCAGCATAGAAATAGTGAGTCGGCCGTGAACTATCCGCAAGCCATTGATCTGGCCTGTTGATTGAGGCGGATAGCGGCTTTGGAATTGCAGGATTAGCGGTTTATTGGGGCTGTTTTCCTGCAATTCGGTTTTGCGATTCCCTTGTGGCGCGGAGCGTGATTCACTCGGTTCGGCGGCGGCGAATCGAGGGGACAGCGAATGTCCAGGC
>NZ_RZPQ01000296.1:0-6560 GCF_003999135.1 Mesorhizobium sp. M7A.F.Ca.CA.004.06.1.1
GGCAAGACCGATGCGGTTTCCAAGGGCCTGACTCGTGGCGCATCGCCGGTGAAGCTGGTGTCGCGCGTCAGCGGCAACGATCCGAAAGGCTTTGCGGCCCCGTCGGGCGCCCCTGCCCGCTCGGCACCGACCGCGTTCTCCGGCTCCAACGTGCTGGCGCTGAAACCCGCCAGCGACGAAGCGGTCGCCTACAAACGCGACTATGAGGAGCGGGCAAAGGAACTGGCCGAGGACATCGCCTTCGAGGAGGCGGTGGGTGCTGCTTCCGATACCACGGCGGGATTGTTCACCGACGTTGCGGCCGTTGAGGCGGCCGAAGCGAAGAAACTCGCCAACGACCGCCGCGCCAAATCGCTGCTCCAGGGCTACACCGGCAATTCCTGCTCCGAGTGCCAGAATTTCACTATGGTGCGGAACGGGACTTGTGAGAAGTGCGATACGTGCGGTTCGACCAGCGGGTGCAGCTGAGGAAAGTCTGAAGCGCTAAAACGCAACATCATCGGCCCGGTCGTAAGATTGGGCCGAAATGGTAAAAGGAACAAAAGAGGAAACTCATCTAAAAAATTTAGATCGCGCACTTGTGCCAGAAACACCAAAGCCGACCCAAACTGGGCCGGCTTTGGTACCGCGAATAAGCCGGAGCCCACGCGGGGCGACGAGACCGAAATCCCATCTCCTGTGCAAAGGTATCATATGGGGAGTCGGTTCTCGGAGTCGAGGTAGCTCAGGCAACTCCAGAAGAAAGATACCTAAATGACCACCAACGAACGCAAGACTTTCGACATTGGACGAAGCTCGAAGAGCGGCCAATTCATTCCTGTGAAGGAAGCAGAGCGCCGGCCGAACACAACCACAGTCGAGCGTGTGCCCAAGCCCGGCTTCGGAGACACCAAGAACGAGCCGCCGAGCAGAAGATAACACCTTGAGTTTGTCCGTCGCTCGACTGCGGCCGGCAAACAACTTTGCCCAAGAAAGCTGCATGTGGTGTTCTTTTGTCAATGAATGCCACCATGTTGATTTTATGGACTTTTTCCAGTATTCAATTAGAATTTAATTGATTCGAAGTGACTTCAGGGTTCGCCGAGTAGGGCGGTACTATGACAGGGGGATTTTTGGGACACTGGATGCCAACCTATGATGCAATTGGAATTCATTCCCCTCAGAATAACTGAGTACAAGCCAAATCCCCGTCAGACTACGGTGCATCAAACTGGTGTGGCGCTCTGTGACGACGGATTGAGGTATTTTGTTAAAGGGATGGGCGGAGAGGTCGAGGTTTGCGCCACTGAGTGGATATGCACGTCGTTCGCAAGGTCTCTGAATCTACCCGTTCCTCCGATGAAGGTGCTTCAGACTCCAAGCGGAGCCCTTGTATTCGGCTCACAAGCGATCACGCATTGCATGAGCGACCTAGAAGCCAGCATGCTGCTTCTTGATGGTCCCGGCAATCTCAACGTGCCAGGCATCCGCAACTTGCTTTCAGCCACCTATGCTTTTGATCAGTTGATCTACAATCCTGATCGGCACGATCACAATTTTCTGTTCCAGCGGGCGGGCTTGATTGACGGTCAAGAGATCGCCAATCTGCACATAATTGACTTCGGCAGCTCAACAATCTTGAATGACAATGCCATAGTTGGGCTTGCTCAAGGCATGCCGACGGTGCAGGTCGGTAAAAAGATACGGAAAGTACACGGTTTCTCTGTGGAATTTGCCAGATCGTTCCTGGACCGGTTTCATAAAGGTCGTGCGCTTATCTGCGACAATGCAATGATAGGGCTACCAACGGATTGGTTGTCAAAAAATGCACGAACTTCGCTGATAGCTAGAATCTTGAGTCCGGAATTTGGACGCCAAATCGACGAAGTGGACGAAGGAATCCGCAGTGGTGCATATCTTTAACTACGCTCTAATTCGCTTGGTGCCATTCGCGCACCGTGGCGACGTTTTGAACGTAGGCCTAGTCGTGTTCAAGTCCGATCGCCTTGATGTGAGATTGAACGCTTCTCCCCAGTTGTTGAACTATTTCAATGTCAGTTCGCGGGCGGTTGAGTGGATTGCGACGCACCTCAGGGAGTCTGACGATCCATCAATCGAATTGGACTCTCGAGTGGCTCGACTTTCGAAGGCTACGGGCTATACACTTTCAGAGATTGGGTGGTTTACGATCGATTCAGACAATCAATACGAGCAAAGAATATCGGACATAAACTCCGAATATATTGAGAAACCAAAAGGGCAATCGGCCAAGAAGAAAGCCGGCAGCAAACTATCCAAAGACCTTCGCAAGATATTCAAGGAATACGACGTCTTTAGTGGAGATATTCACGATATCGATAGGCATCGTGTTGTGGCCAATCTTCCGGTTGGCCCATCTGGGAAGCTTCATATCGACTTCATGCTGAAGAACTCTAGATATCATGCGACTGAGACCATAGACTTTACTAACTCTGATCACGCGGGATCCGCTGAAATTAAGAATGCCGCTTTAGCTAGCGTAACCTTTCAACATGCAAAAGACACGCTGTCCAATGTAGGGATTAATTGTTACTTAGTTTTTTCTGCCACCACCTTGGTAGAAAGAGCAGTCGGCCCTGCGCTCAAGATAGCTCAAAGGGAAGCAATTGAATCGTTCAATATGGAAAGTCGCGAGGATAAGGCCCGATATCTCGATATAATTTTGAACGCCGCAGGTCATAAATCACTTTGGCGGAGTTAGTTAGTCGGCTAATTGTTTAACGCAATTGCGACTCGTCCAGCCATCTGCTCAGTCTGATTTGGCTCTTACCTTTGGCTCTTAGCCAGCCGGCGACACCCGCAACGTCTGCTCGTCAAACAACGGTTCGTCCTGGCCGATGCGGACGAACAGCAGCTTGCGCCCCTCACCTGCCGCACCTCGAAATACTGGATGCCGTCAGGCGTTTATCCCGGTCAACCGCACGGCGGACCCGGGATCTCGTCGGGGCTGCCCAGTGCTTTCAGCCCCTCGGTGTAAGGCGTCGAATTCAATGAGTTGTTTGCATCTGGCCATGCCTTCGGCCTGCCCAGATCAAAGCCTCTCAGCATGCCATCTCAGATGGTCGTCCATGAAGCTGGAGATGAAAAGATACGAGTGATCGTATCCATCCTGCATCCGCAGCTTTAGCGGAATACCTGCTTTGGCGCAGGCCGCTTCAAGCAGCCAAGGCCTCAGCCCGTCGTCAAGAAATCCGTCCGACGTTCCCTGATCGACCAAGAATTCGGGGAAACGGTATCCGTCGTCGATGAGCGACGTCGCGTCGCAGGTTCGCCACGAAGCCTCATCCTTCCCGAGATATTTCTCAAAAGCCGGTCTCGACCAGCCGGCGGTGCTTGGCTGGGCGATCGGGGCGAACGCCGAGCAGCTCTTGAAACGTTGCGGATTCTTCAAGGCAATCGTCAGCGCGCCATGCCCGCCCATCGAATGGCCAAAGATTGCCTGGCGCGCCATATCGGCTGGAAATTCAGCCGCGATGAGAGCCGGCAACTCCTCGGTGACATAGGAATACATGCGATAGTTCTTCGCATAAGGCTCTTGCGTCGCATCGAGATAGAAGCCGGCGCCGGAGCCGAACTGCCAGTTGTCTTTTTCATCCGGAATGTCGGCGCCGCGCGGGCTGGTGTCGGGACAGACGACGATCAGGCCAAGCTCGGCGGCCATGCGCCTGTACTCGCCCTTGTCCATTACATTGGCGTGGGTGCACGTCAGGCCTGAGAGATACCACACAACGGGACAAGGCGCCTCCCGCGCCTGCGGAGGTTTGAAAACGGCAAAAGTCATGTCGCAACGGCAACTCGTCGACAAATGGGAATAGACGCCCTGCACGCCGCCATGGGCTTTCGTTTGAGAGATGATTTTCATGTGTTCTCCACGTTGCGGGTCGGATGACGGTCGGCGCCACCACTGCCACCCAGCGGCAAGCACTTGCGTCCTGCCATCCTATGGTTCCTGTGTCGACGGATCTCAGCGCGGAAAAAGAACCTCGCCCATTCCGAGCACTGCGTTATCCCCGCCATATTTGCGCGGTGCGCTCCCCAGAAGCGGCCGTTTCAAAATGCCCTCGGCGATCAGATGACGATCGATGATGGCGGCGAAAACGCTCTCGGGTGCGCCACATTCGACGAAGCTCGGCGACATGCGTGCCGGCGTGCGATCGAGAAGGATCGAACCGCGACGCATCAGATAGCCGGGCATCTCGCCGGTGCCACCGGCCACCACCAAGGTGCCGGCGATCATGCGGCTGCCGGCGTGGTCGCCGGAGCCTTTCAGCACCGCGATCAGGCCGCGCCGCATGCGGTCCGCGGCGAAGGCGCCCGCCTTGCCCCTGACGATCAACACACCGCCGTTCATGCCGGCCAGTTCCCCGACGAGCGGCGCACCGAGGTGGTCGCCGGCATTGCCTGTTATCTCAAGCCTGCCGCCACGCATGCCGGAGCCGGCGTATGGACCCGCATTGCCTTCGATCGTGAGCTCCCCACCGCGCATGGCGCGCCCGGCCTGGGCGCCCGCATTGCCAACGAGGCGAACCGACCCACCCCGCATGCCTTGCGCCACAAGGTCAAGGCGCGTGCTTCCGCCTTCGAACACGATGTTTGTCGGATCGCTGCCGGCGACGCGAAAAATGTCGCCCACCTTCGATCCGTGTTTCGACATGCCGATCTGGATTCTTTCGACGTCGCGCCTTTCGATCCCGGCCAGCCGCTCCGGCGTCAGCGGCGATAGGTCAAGGCGCTCCGGCGGCTCGGCAACCAGGGTGAAGGTCAGCGCCTTCATGGCAGCATATCCTTCAGC
Organism: Mesorhizobium sp. M7A.F.Ca.CA.004.06.1.1; assembly: GCF_003999135.1. NCBI lineage: Bacteria > Pseudomonadati > Pseudomonadota > Alphaproteobacteria > Hyphomicrobiales > Phyllobacteriaceae > Mesorhizobium > Mesorhizobium sp. M7A.F.Ca.CA.004.06.1.1. Next base: position 4,811 of record NZ_RZPQ01000296.1, read on the forward strand.
GAGTAGATGAATTTCCCGAGCTTGCCGCCGTAATTGCCGGCGCTGATCCGAACCGCGCCTCTTTTCGGGCCGAGTTCTATGACAGCCTTGATGCCTGCCTTCATCGCGGCGGCAACTGCATCATTGGTTTCACCATCGATGACGATTTCCAGGACGGCGTTGATGTCGGGACCGAGCTCACTCGCGACGACACCGCGCAGCGTTGGCGCGTAGGCTTCGTTGGCCGAAGCGATCATGCCTTTGTATTTGCCACCTATCTTGGAACCCGAACGGGCAATGCCGCCCGGAAACGGCACGATGGCGCCAGGCACCATGCCGATCGCAGCGACCGCGGCCTCGGCAGCGGCCAAAGCGTTGGCGCTGTTTTGCGCCATGACAAAGAAATTGCCGCCACCGACAGCTTCCTTCGTCAGTCCGGTCGTTGCTTCGCACAGGAACTCGCCATCCATGACGGGAATACGCCAGAAATGCCTGTCGCCGATCTTCTTGGAGATTTGCCAGCCGTCGCCGAAATAACGCAGCGCCGAACCGAGCTTGAGCTCGGCGCTGCCTTGCAGCCCGGCAAAGCAGGCGGAACCCGGCGAGGTCAAAACGCACTGGCCGACACGATTGAGCAGTTGCTTCTGCAATTCGTCCGTTCCCATCGCGAAGATCATGACGCGGCAGCCCGGCCGGCCATCCGGTGTGGCCGAGGGCGGCAGGTCGATCTCGATTGCCGCTTCGCAGCCGCAACCGATCACCGAGGTGGCGAATCCGGTCATCGTGATCGCCGCCTGGCGAGCCCATTTCCGGCTCGGCGCGGTGATGACGATGGCGGTTGCGCGCATGCCGAAGGCTTCCGCGAAGGTATCGTCGATCGTCATCCCATTGACGCTCATGTTCGGCATGGCACCTCGCCGAATGGCTGTTCGCGCGCAATCGCGGAATCCGGAAAATTGAACCAGTCCAGCGACAGGCCGTAGCGCGGCTGGTGATAGTCCTCGAGCCGTCGCACCATTGCCTTGTCGACAGGCGGCTTGAGCCTCAATGCCTTGCCCCAGCGGTAATGGATGATTTCCCCATCTTGCACGACGAGATCGCCATCCTTGAAAACATACGCCGCCTGTCCGAGCATTTTCGCGATACTGCGGTCCCTGCGATAGACAGCGATGTCGGCTATTGCACCGGCGCCGAGATGGCCTCGATCCGTCAAGCCGAGCAGCTTGGCCGGCGCCGCGCGCGTCATGATGGCGATTTCCTCGAACGTGTATTCGCGGTCGATTGCGGCCAGGGTAGAGAGCGCCAGGGCGGATCGTGAAAGTCCAGCGGTCATTTCGGCGCGCGCTTCCCGGCTCATCAGCAGTTCGAACAGCGCCGGATAAGCCGTAAAAGGTGCACCGTTGGGATGATCGGTGGTGAAGAACACACGCCAGGGATCGTCGATCAGGAGAAAAAGCTCGAGCCCGATCGCCCACTGCATCGTGCCGTAGAAGTCCTTGCCATAACTGTAGGGCACGATGCCGCCGCCATTGCCGTCACCATCATGAATGACGGTCTTTTTCGGGTGCGCGCTGCCACGCGCCGAAAACTGCCGCATGACGTCGGAGGAGACCGTGACCGTCTGGCCGAACATGACCTGGCCGATATCGATGGTGACTTCCGGCGTCGCGTTGACCAGTTCGGCAAGCCGTGCGGCGGCGGAAGAAAACCCGCGTTTTCCTTCCGTGCCATAGCCATAGAACTGGAGGTGGGCGAGATGCAGCGGCAGCCC
>NZ_RZPQ01000297.1:0-6526 GCF_003999135.1 Mesorhizobium sp. M7A.F.Ca.CA.004.06.1.1
ACGCCACGCAGCTTGCCGGCCTGCATCACGCGCTCCTGCTCATGCACGAGCGCGTGATGCAGGCCGGCAAGCTGCGTGGCGTTGAAGCGGGCAAGCGCCACCAGCGCTTCGGCCTTCACCGGGTTCTGCTTGTGAGGCATGGTAGACGAGCCGCCACCGCCGGAAAGTTTGATCTCGGTTCCATCTTGCGCCATCAGAGCGATGTCCTGGCCGAATTTGCCGAGGCTGCCGGTCAGCAGCGATAACCAACCGGCAAAATCAGCGAGCGCGTCGCGCTGGTTCTGCCATTGCGGTGCGTCGCCAAGACCAAGCCTGACGGCCAGGGCTGCGCGCACCGCTTTCCCTTTGTCGCCTAGTTTTTCCAGTGTGCCGGCGGCACCGCCGAACTGCACCACCAGCAGGCATCTCGACTGTTCCGGCAGCTTTTCCTGGTGCCGTTGCAGCGGCCCCTGCCACGCTGCCACACGATCATGCACTTTGATCTGAATCGCCTTCTGCATACGCGTCATGCCGGTCAGCGCCCTGCCGCCAAAACGCTCTTCGAGCGAGGCGAGGCGCATGACGGTTTCGGTCAACAGCAGATCGAGATGCTCGACGACGGGTTTCAGCCGAAGCATCAGGCCCGTGTCGACGACGTCTTGGCTGGTCGCGCCGAAATGCACTTTCTGGCCATGCGGTTCGCCGACCGCCGCCCTGATCTGGCGCACCAACTCCGGCACCATGACGCCGTCTTTGGCGACCCCGGCTCGCAGCAGAGCCGTGTTCGGCCGGAACGTGCCAAGCGCCGCCACGATCGCTGCCTCGGCATCTTTGGAGATTATCCCGTTATCGGCCTCCGCTTGCGACAGCGCCTGTTCAAAGGCCAACATGGCCTCGATTTCCGCCTCGACGGAAAAATGCCTCGCCGCTTCTTCGTCGCCGAGAAGAGCGGAGAGCAGCGGATGGTCGAAAGGCGATACAGTCATGTCACAGGCCTCCTGAGCATCAGCTGTCGAAGAAGACCGTTTCCTTCTCCCCCTGGAGATGGACGTCGAAGACATACATATCGCCTTGGCGCTCGGCGATCAGCGTCGGCACGCGAAGGCGGTGCTCGACCCGCGCAAAGATCGGATCTTCAGCATTGGCCTTTTCCTCATCGGAAAAATACAGTCTTGTGTGCAGGCCGAGATTGATGCCGCGGGCGACGATCCAGAGCGTGATATGCGGCGCCATCAGGCGACCATCGTTGAACGGGACGCGGCCAGGCTTGATCGTCTCGAACGCACACAGGCCGGTGTCCATGTCGGTCGGGCAACGGCCCCAGCCGAAGAAGTTGGGATCGGCCGTGCCGCGCGGTTCTGCCGGCGAATTGTAGAGCCCGTCGGCATCCGCCTGCCAGATCTCGATCAGCGCATCCTTGAGCGGCGTGCCGGTGCCGTCGAGCACCCGGATGCGCAGGCCGATGCGCTCGCCCTTGGTCTTGTCGTTGACCATGGTCGCGCCGAGGTCGGTCGGGTAGACGCCGCCGATGCCACCGAAATTGGGCGTCAGCCCGATATGAACGTAGGGTCCGGCGGTCTGCGAGGGGCTCTCCCTGAGCCGGTCGAGCGACTGGGCCATCAATTGCCCTCCAGCCTGTTTTCGAACCGCGACGCGCGGCGCCCGCGCAGAACGATGTCGAACTTGTAGGCGCGCGCGTCGAAGGGGATCGTCGCTTGCATGTCGAGCGTTGCGATCAGCGTCTCAATGGCCGCCTTGTCGGGGATGCCGCGCACGATCGGGCAGCGCCAGATCAGCGGATCGCCCTCGAAATACATTTGCGTGATCAGCCGCTGCGCAAAGCCGTGGCCAAAGACAGAGAAATGGATGTGCGAAGGCCGCCAGTCGTTCGGCCCGTTCGGCCAGGGATAGGGACCGGGCTTGACGGTACGAAACGCATAGAAGCCATCCTCGCCTGTAATAGTTCGGCCACAACCGCCAAAATTCGGATCGAGTGGCGCCAGATAGCCATCCCTCTTATGGCGATAGCGGCCACCGGCATTGGCCTGCCAGAACTCAAGCAGCGCGCCGGGCACGCCAACGCCGCGTTCGTCGAGCACCCGCCCATAGACGAGGATGCGCTCACCGAGCGCGCTCTCGCCGGGCCTGGCGAAATTGTGGATCAGGTCGGCGTCGAGTTCGCCGAGCATGGCGTGACCGAAGACCGGGCCTGCAATCTCCGATAGCGTGTTGTCGAACGACAGCGGCGCCTTTTGCGGTGAGCGCAGCACCGAGGTTTTATAGTTCGGCGTCAGAGCCGGCGGATGCCATGTCCGGTCGCGCTGGAAGAAGGCGCCGGTCTCGGGCCTCCGGGTCGAGCCGGACTCAGCGGGCATTCTGGCTCTCGTCCATTTCCGAAAACACCTCCTTGGCGATCTTGAAGGCACGGTTGGCGGCCGGCACGCCGGCATAGATGGCGACATGCAGGAACGCCTCGCAGATGTCGTCGCGCGACGCACCGGTGTTGGCGGTGGCGCGCACATGCATGGCGACCTCCTCATCATGGCCGAGTGCGGCCAGCAGCGCCAGCGTGACGATCGAACGCTCACGCTTGGTGAAGCCCGGCCGCGCCCACACGGTTCCCCAGGCAGCCTCGGTGATCAGCTCCTGGAAAGGCTGGTCGAAATCGGTGGCGGCGATTTCGGCCCGGTCGACATGCCGGTCGCCGAGTACCGAGCGCCGCACCGCAAGCCCCTTGCGATATCTGGCTGCGTCGCCGGGGGCTTCATCCATGGGTTGCTGTCCCAGGGGCAAGCGACGCGATAAAACTGCGGATCAGGGCGACCAGCGCTTCAGGTTGTTCGACGCAAGGAATGTGTCCGGCGTCGCGGATGATCTCGAAGCGCGCGGCGGGGATCAGCTCGGCCAGCGAGCGGACGAGATCGGGCGGCGTCGAGCCATCCTGGTCGCCCCCGACACAGAGTGTCGGCACCGCGATGCGGCGTGCGGCATCGGTGAAATCGGCATCGCGAACGGCAGCGCAGGTCCCGATGTAACCGGCGAGCGCTTGCCTGGTCATCATGTTCCTATAGCCGTCGAGCTCGGCCACACGCGCTGCGTGGAAGGCGGGGGTGAACCACATTTTGAGCACGCCATCGGCAATCGCCTGGATGCCCTTGCTTTCGACCGTTGCGATGCGTGTGTTCCAGCTGTCCGTCGTGCCGATCTTGTGCGCCGTGTCGCAAAGGATCAGGCCTTCGACGATTTCAGGTCGCCTGGCATAGAGCCCCTGCGCGATCATGCCGCCGACCGACAGGCCGCACAGCACGACTTTGCTCAATTCGAAATGATCGATGAGGGCCGAGAGATCATCGACATGATCGTCGATCGACCTGATGTCGCCGATGTCGGACAGCCCGTGACCGCGCTTGTCATAGACCAGCAGCGGCATTTCACCATCGAGCGCCGAGACAATTTCGTCCCAGATCCGGAAGTCGGTGCCCAGTGAATTGATGAATATGATAGGGCGCGCATTGCCGCTCGCCTTGATGTGGCGATGGTGCAGCGTGATGCCGCCGATGGTGAGGAATGGCACGGTTTCGGTCCTCCGCCCCCACATTGCACAAGGCGTTTGGTTCGGTAAAATGATATTTTGCGTCGTTTCATTAACTCATGGGTTATTAATTCATGTCCGAGAGCCGGATCCGGTTCCGCCATTTGCAGGCATTCCTGGAGGTCGCGCGGCAGGGAAGCGTGGCACGAGCGGCTGACTTGCTGCATGTCAGCCCGCCGGCAGTGACCAAGACATTGCGCGAGCTGGAAGGGGCGCTGGGGGTTGCGGTGGTCGAGCGCGACGGCCGTGGCATCCGACTGACGCGCATTGGCGAGATCTTTCTTCGCCATGCCGGAACGGCGATCACGGCACTCAAGCAAGGCGTCGATTCTGTCCGCCAGGACGGAGCGGTCAGCCGGCACCCGATCCGCATCGGTGCGCTGCCGACAGTGTCGGCGCGGGTGATACCGCTCGCCATGGGCCTGTTCCTCGAGGAGGACACAGGTGCGGCGATCAAGATCGTCACCGGCGAGAACGCCGTGCTGCTCGAACAGTTGCGCACCGGAGCGCTCGATCTCGTCGTCGGAAGGCTGGCGGCGCCGGAAAACATGACCGGCTTCTTCTTCGAGCACCTCTATTCTGAACCGGTGCTGTTCGTGGTGCGAGCCGGACATCCGCTGCTCGATCCGGGACAGGATGTGTTCGCACGGCTCGACGAATTCCCGATGCTGATGCCGACGCGGGAATCGGTCATCCGCCCCTTCGTCGACCGCCTGTTCATCACCAACGGCATGACGGCGCCGGCAACCGAGATCGAAACCGTTTCAGACTCCTTCGGCCGCGCCTTCCTGCGGCAAAGCAATGCCGTCTGGATCATTTCGGCTGGCGTCGTTGCCAATGAACTCGGCAGCGGCGCCTTCGTCGCCCTGCCGGTCAACACCGAGGAAACCAAGGGACCGGTCGGCCTGACCATGCGGACCGACACCGCGCCCTCGCCGGCCTTTTCCATCCTGCTGCAGACCATCCGCGAAGCGGCAAGGCAAAGCGGCTGATGCGTCAGGCTGTGCGGGATCGTCATCGGCAGAAGGCAGTCGGGTCGAGGTCGAAGACCCGTCCCGGATTGAGGATGTTTCTCGGGTCAAGCGCTGAGCGACGTCGTCCGTGTCCGTCGGCAATGTAAAACAGGACAATCGTCCTGTATCGATCACGATGGATCGTGATCGATACCGGAGAGTTGTCTTACTGAAGCTTGGCTTGCAGCGCGTTGACATCGTCGGTGGTCATTTCACCGTCCGTTGCCACCTTGCCGTCGACGATCTTCCACAGGCGGAACGGGCCGGTGATGTCGCCATATTTGTCGAAGGCGACAGGGCCGATGACACCTTCATAGCGGATCGGCTTGCCGTCCTTGATCAGGCCGAGCGCCTTGGCGAACTCTTCCTTGCCGGCAAAGATCGGCGTGCCGGCCGGATCGACGGCCTTGTACATCGCATCCTTGATCTTGGCCGGATCCTCAGAACCGGCAATGGCGATGGCCAGACCAACAATCGCGCCGGCGTCATAGGAGCGGTCGGCCGCCGGATTGGTCGGTTCGATGCCGGAGAATTCCTTGTAGTTCTTGGTGAAATACTCCGTCGAGGCCGTCGGGCTGGTGCCGGAGGACGTGCCGTAGGCTTCCTTCAGATAGTCGGCGCCGACGGACTCGATGAAATCAGGGCTGTTCATGCCGTCATTGAGCAGGAATTTCTGCACGCCGCCCTGCGAGATCCAGGTACGGGCGACCGTAGCGCCGTCGACCGGCGTGCTGACGAGGTAAAGACCGTCCGGTTCGCCGGCCATTGCCGCCGTGACTTCCGAGGCATAGCTCGACTGCTTCTCATTGTAGGGCGTGTCGGAGACGATGGTGCCGCCGAGCGCTTTGTAGGCACGTGAGAATTCGGCCACCATGTTGACGCCGAAATCGTTGTTGACATGGATGATCGACAGCTTCTTGAAACCCTTGTCGACGGCGTATTTGGCGGCGGCGACGCCCTGCAGCGCATCCGAGGTGATGGTGCGGAAGAAGATGCCGTTGGTCTTGCCGTCGCGGCCGAGCGCGGTCAGCGTCGGCGAGGACGAAGCCGGCGAGACCTGGACGATCTTGGCTGGTGCGGTGACCGAAGTCAGGATCGGGATCGACACCGAGGAGATGATGCCGCCGATGATGACCGGCACCTTCTTGACCTGAACCAGCTGGGTGGCGGCGTCAACGGCGACGTTGCCCTGGCTCTGGCTGTCGCGCGTGTCGGTGACGAGATCGCAGCCGCGCACACCGCCGGCTCCGTTGATGTCGCGGAAGGCCATCTCGACCGACTTGGCGCCGGCCTGGCCGTATTCGCCGGCCGGGCCGGTCAGCTCCATGACGAGGCCGACGGTGATCTTGCAATCGGCGGCTTGCGCAGCACCCGCCATCGTGACGAGGGCGAGCGCGGTGGTGAGTTGGAGTATCGTCTTTGTCATTGTTGTTCCCCTTTCGTTACTCGACTGTATTTGAATTCTGGAGCCTGTTCAGCGTTCCGGCACCTGCAGCCAGGTCTCATGCAGATGTCGCCATTCAACGCCGTTGGGCGCCGATGAACTGGTGGTGAAGACGGCACTGGACTGGCGGCGGCTGTGCTTGCCTGCGCGCAGCTGCGCTTCGACATAGAGGACGACGATGGTATCGGCGTCCTGCCAGCCGGGCCGGATGTCCTCGATCGAAATGGCAAAACCATCGTCGCAGGAAGCGCGGCTTGCGCGGACATGATCGATGACCGCTTCGCGGTCGAGGATCTGCCCGTCCGGCGCCACCATGCTGAGGTCTTTGCCCATGGCGCGTTCGAAGCGGCCGAAGTCCACCGTGTTGGCGCGCGCAGCGACGAACCAGTCGACGAAGAAGCGGTGCAGGTCGATGATTTCGGCGCTGGCGCGTGAAAACAGGGAGGGCTCGTCGCTCATTTCTTCCCCGCATTGAGGTTGTAGTGCATGATCGAGCCG
>NZ_RZPQ01000298.1:0-6526 GCF_003999135.1 Mesorhizobium sp. M7A.F.Ca.CA.004.06.1.1
GCTGACGGCGCGGTCCGCCGCCGTCAGCGCGTCCGCCGGCTCGTGCGTCACCTCGAACTGCTCGTCGCCGAATTCGGCGATGACCACCTCGGGAGCGACTCCGGCTTCCTCGAGCGCCGCCATCAGGTTGGGCGCGAAGGGGTCCGTGCGGCGCAATGCGGCGAAAGACATCGAATGCGCCGGCGCGAAGCCGCCGTCGGCGACATTGAATTCATGCTCGAAGGCGGCGATGACCGACAGGCCGGTTGCGGCTTTCAAATCGGCCAGCGCCTCTTTGAGCATCGTGCGGGTGCAGCCGAGCCATGGGCTGCCATCGAGCTCGACGATGTCGCCGGCGACCATGTCGAACGGCGTCGCCGATCCGGTACGTGTCGTGCGAAAGCGCGCCTTGAGATCGGGGATAAGCCGCAGGTCGCCCGACGAGCCCCAGGGGTTGGGATCGACGATCGAGTTGAACGGCGTCAGCGACAGATTGGCCTGCAGCCAACCGACGCCGGTCGTGGCGGTCTTCTGCAACTTGCCTTCGGCAACGAAGCGGCCCCGCGTGACGGCGGAGAGATCCGTGGTGACGACGGCAACCAGAGGCTCGACAGTCGATGTCATGCCGGTTTTCCCAAAGCGTTGAAGCGGCCGACGACCGTGTCGGTATCGGCCACCCAGCAGTAGCCGCCGAAGGCCTTGAGCGCGATGTCGTGGCGTTCCTGCGTAATGGTGGCGCAGGCATCCGATACGCAGGTGACAAGATAGCCGCGGTCGGCGCCGTCGCGCACCGTCATGTCGACGCATTGATCGGTCAGCACGCCGACCACGACGAGATAGCGGATGCCGAGGTTCTTGAGGAGATAGTCGACATTGGTCGAGTTGAAGATGCCGGACGACGTCTTCGGCAGCATGATCTCGTCGCCGACCGGCGCCAGCGCCGGCACCGGCAGACCCTCCGGGAGGCTGGGCGCGACATGGATCGGCGTCAGCTTGTGGTCGAGCGAGCGGTCACGGCCGTCTTCGGTCAGGCTCTGGATGATGGTGTGCAGCACCTCGACGCCATTGGCCCGCGCAGCGGCCAGCAGGCGCTCCTGGTTGGGGATCGTCTGTGACGATGTCTGCCGGTAGAAATAGTGATCGGGCCCACGCTCCGGATGCGACGGATCTGCGCCCGGCTCCAGCCAGATGCGCTGCATGTCGACGAGCAGCAGGGCCGTTTCGCCGGCACGGAAGGCTTCGTCTCGTTTGGGTAGGGCCTGGGTCATGCTTTGTCGTCCTGCTTTGCTGATTTGGGTCCCGGCGTCTTGCGGGGTCCGGGTATCTTGCGCGCGCCGTTCTCTTGCGGGTCGCTGTCGAGTGTCACGGCATTGGCATGTCGCACCCTTTCGAGCCGCTCAATGCGGGCGCGCGCGTCGTCGCCCAGCGTCGAAACGATATGGGCGACCAGCGCCTCCATCTGGGCGATTGCCGGCGCCAGCGTGTCATAGGGCGAGGCGACTTCGAGCGGGCTGACGATGGTGACTTCGGCGAGGTCTGATATCGGCGACAGCCATTGGTCGGTGAACAGGACGATGCGCACATCGAGCGCCGCCGCTTGGCTCGCATAGGCCATGACGTCGAGCTGGTAGCGGCGGTAGTCGAACACGACGAGCACGTCGCGCCGGTCGAGGTCGGCGAGCGTGTCGAAAGTCTGTGGAGAAAGCACGCCGAGATCGCGAACCCCGGAGCGAAACTGCACGAGATAGCCGGCCAGCATGCCGGCGATGTGACGGCTGAACCGGCCGCCGACCATCACAATCTCGCCCTTGACCTCCATCAGCAGGCGGGCCGCCCGCTCGTATGTCTGGATGGGTGTCGCGGCGGTGGCTTTCTGCAAGGCCGTGGTGACGCTGTCGAGATAGGCCAGCACGGCGCTGTCGTTGGAGCCGCTCTGCCGCTTGGCCTCCATCATCAGCAGCGGCGAGTGCAGTCTTGCCTCGACTTCGGCCAGAAGCTTCGCCTGGAAATCCGGAAACCCTTCATAGCCGAGCTTGACGACCAGTCTCACCACGGTCGGATCGCTGACGCCAGCGCGCCGGGCGAGCGATGAGGCGGTGCCGAGGCCGGAGGTCGGATAGTCCGTCAACAGCAGTCGGACGATCTTCTCTTCCGACGGCGTCAGCGCAAGATCCCCGCGCATCAGAACATCGCGTATCGCCATGGGCCTCCCCGAAATCCGTGTTCTCTTGTTTTGTCGAGTTTATTACAGAGATTTAAATCTTGGTCAACAATGAAGAGATGTTGACATTGCGTGATCGCTGGCCCTACCTTGTCGGAAAGCAGCCAAGAGACTGTGGGGAACAGCCATGCGAAACGGAAGCGACGTCATCGTCGTCGGTGCCGGCATTGTCGGATCGAGCGCCGCCTATCATCTGGCCAAGGCCGGTGTGAAGGTCACATTGGTCGAGCAGACCCATCCCGCCGGCGGCCCGTCGGGCAAATCGTCGGCGCTGCTGCACGCCTTCTACCTGATGCCGGAATTGTCGCAGCTTTCCATACGTGGCCGCGAGATCCTGGTGTCGCTGCCGGAAATCGCGGGCGAAGGCTCTTTCGTCACCGAAATCGGCATGATGTGGGTCTGCGGCAACGACAACAAGGTGAGTTGGACGGCGGCGGCCGAACGCATCCGCGGCGAGGGCGCGCGCATCGAGACATTGTCGCCGCAGGCCTTTGCCGACGCGGCACCCGGCTTTGCCCTGGACAATGTCGCAATGGCGCTGTGGGAGCCGGAATATGGCTACGCCGATGCCTTCGGCGCCACCAACGCCATCGCCCGTGCCGCCCGCGCCAACGGTGCCAGGATCATGCAGAACACGCTGGTCGAGAGCCTTCAACGGCAGGGCGACCGCATCACCGGCGTCACCTTGACCGATGGAACGGTGCTGGAAGCCGGTACCGTCGTCCTGGCCGCCGGGCCGTGGACGCGCCGCCTGCTGGCGACGGTCGGCCTCGATCTGCCGCTGCATGTCGAGCGCCATCCGATGGCCGTCCTCGACGCAGCCGGCAAGGCAAGGCAGGTCATGCCTTTCGCCTGGTGCGACGACATTTCCTGCAACTATGCACGGCCTGACAATGACGGCGTCATCCTGGCCGGCACCTGGGCTGGTGGCGGCACCGGCCTGCGCCACGAACATGCGGGCCGCCCGCGTTTGGTCCAAAATCCTGATGATTACATGGAAGGTGTCGAGGAGCAGGAATCGGTCGAGATTCTGGAGACCTTCGCTGGCAGAGTCCCTGCCATGGCCGAGCTTGGCATCCGGCCCGGCTATGCCGGACTCTACGACATGAGCCCCGACGATCTGCCGGTCATCGGCGCCATGCCTGACGTCGAAGGGCTGGTCGTTTCGGCGGGATCCTCCGGCCACGGCTTCAAGACCGGGCCGGCAGTCGGCGAGGCGGTGGCCAGGCTGGTCACCGAAGGCGCGCAACCGATCCTGGCGCCGTTTTCACCCGATCGCTTCAGGGCCGCGTAATGGCGTCGGTGACGATGAGCGAGAGCAAGCCCAGTGGCTTCATGCCGGCCGCGTTTCGCAACGCCACTGCCGATGCCCTGTGCATGGTCGCGGTGCTGCTGCTGGTGGCGCTTGCCGCCTTCATCTTTGGCAGCGCCGCCATGCAACGTGTGGTCACCTATGCCGCGATCATGCTGACGGCGGTGCTTGGCCTGCAGATATTCTCTGGCAACAGCGGCATCGTCTCGTTCGGTCAGGCCGCCTTTGTCGGCCTTGGCGCCTACGCCACCGGCATCCTCACCATGCCGACCGCCTTGCAACGAACGGCGCTGCGCGACCTGCCGCAATTCCTCGCCGGGTATCAACTCTCCTTCTTCGCGGCGCTGGCCGTCGTCCTTGCGCTCGCGGTCATCGTCGGCCTGTTGACCGGCACGCCGCTGCTCAGGCTTTCCGGATCGAGCGCTTCGATCGCAACGCTTGCCATGCTGATCATCGTCTACACGCTGCTGGTGGCCGGGCGCGAGATCACGCGCGGCAGTCAGCCATTCTATGGCGTGCCGCGCGAGGTCGGGCTGTGGACGGCTGCCGCTGTCGCTTCGATGGCGCTGGTGGCGGCGAGGCTGTTTCGCGAAACCTCCTTCGGCCTTGCCGCCCGCGCCGCCGCCAATGACGAGCGCGGTGCCGCCGCCGTCGGCGTCGACCAGCGCACGGCGCGTCTGGCCGCCTGGGTGGCGGGTGTCGTCGCCGCCATGGCCGCCGGCGCCATGATGGCGCAGTTTCTGGGTGCGTTCTCGCCACGCGATTTCTATTTCGACCTCGGCTTCACCATGCTCGCCATGCTGATCGTCGGCGGCATGACCTCGTCGCTCGGCGCTTTCGCCGGCGTCATCGTCACCATCGTTTTGGTCGAAGTGGTGCGCCGCTTCGAAGGCGGCGGCGAGGTGCTCGGCCTGCATCTGCCCGTCCTGTTTGGCCTGACCCAGGGCGTGCTTGCCATCGCCATGATCCTGGTTATCTGGCGGCGACCGACCGGTCTGTTCGGCGAGCGTGAACTGAACCTGCTGCGTCGGCCCGGTCGCCAGGCCGTGATGGCTTCAACGGCGCCACCGCGGCATGTCGAGAGTGACCGGCTCGCCGCCGTCCATCTGTCGCGCCGCTATGCCGGCGTCGTCGCCGTCGACGACGTCAGCCTGGATTTCGAGACCGACAGCATCACCGGCATCATCGGCCCCAATGGCGCCGGCAAGACGACGCTGCTCAACATGCTGGCCGGTGATATCAAGCCAAGTGCCGGCACCGTGTCGGTGGGTGGCGTGGTCCGGCAGGCTTCGGCCTTCCGCTTCGCCCGCTCCGGCGTTGCCCGCACGTTCCAGAACATCCGCGTCTTCCCGCACATGACCGTGCTCGAAAATGTCGTCGTCGCCGCCCGCCAGGTGGAGCCGGATCTTGGCCATGCCGAGGCGGCGGCAATGGGTGAACTTGCGCGCATGGGGCTGGAGAGATTCGCCGATCAACCGGCCGCCAGGCTTGCCTATGGCCAGCGCCGTCGGCTCGAAGTGGCACGCGCCCTGGCGTTGAAGCCGCGCTTCCTGCTGCTCGACGAGCCGGCCGCCGGCATGAACGCCGTCGAGACCGCCGAACTGGTTTCGATCCTCTCGACGGTCCGCACCGAGCGCCGCATCGGCATTGTGCTGATCGAACACGACATGCGGCTGGTGATGAACCTGTGCGAGCGCATCGTCGTCATCGATCATGGCCGCGTCATCGCCGACGGCACGCCGGGCGACGTTCAGAAGAACCCTGCCGTGATCGCAGCCTATCTCGGCAGCCGCACGGCGCGCGCCAAGACCGAAACGCCTGAAAACCAGACCGCATGACCCGCAACGACAGCCAACCATAAGAAATCCAGAAGGAGAACCGACATGCCAAGCCTCTATCGCCTCCATCGCGCCGCTTTGTGCGCTGCCGTGTTCAGCATCGCCGCCATTTCGACGGCCAGCGCCGAAGAGATCATCATCGGTGCCGCGACCGCGCAGACCGGCGGCCTTGCCCCTTACGACCAGCCGGCACTTGCCGGCCTGCGCATGTCGCTCGACGAGCTCAACGCCAAGGGTGGCCTCGCTGGCAAATACACCGTCAAGCTTTTGATCAAGGACACGCGCTCCGATACCGCGCAGACTGCCACTGTCGCCCAGGAACTGATCGACGCCGGCGCCAAGATCATGATCACGCCGTGCGATGCCGATCCCTCGATTTCCGCCGGCCAGCTGACCCAGCCGCTTGGCATTCCGACCCTGACGCTGTGCGGCTCCGCCCCGGTGCTCACCGGCGCGGTCGGCGACGTCATGTTCGGCACCTATCCGGCCGACAATGTGCAGGCGACGGCGGTCGCCGACTTCGCCGTCTCGGAAGGCAAGAAGAAGGTGTTCCTGCTGACTTCGCCGGACTCCACCTACACCGCCAATCTGCCGGAATATTTCGGCAAGGTGTTCGAGAAGAAGGGCGGCGCCATTGTCGGCCGCGGCACCTTCAGCATGGGCCAGCCCGATTTTTCCGCCGAGATCACCAATATCAAGGGCCTAGCCGACAAGCCCGACCTGATCATGACGGCGGCCTATGAGCCGGATTTCCCGGCCTTCATCCAGCAATTGCGTGGCGCCGGCGTCACCATCCCGGTCTATGGCGCCGATGCCATCGGCACGCCGACCATCAAGGCGCTCGGCAAATTGGTCGACGGCGTCGTCTACACCGCGGCCGGCTATGCCGAGCCGGGCAGCAAGCTCGAGGCCTTCAATACCGCCTTCACCAAATATGCAGGCCACGCACCGGAATCGACCTATGAAGTCAATGGCTATGAGATCGGCCTGATCCTCGACCAGGCGGTCAAGACGGCCGGCTCCGACGACCCGAAAGCGATCCGCGACGCCATCGCCGGCCTTAAGGATTTCGAAGGCATCACCGGCAAGATCACCTATGCCGGCACCGATCGCATGCCGCTGCGGCCGGTGGCGCTGATGCGCTACGAGGGCGGCGAGGGCAAGCATGTCCAGACC
>NZ_RZPQ01000299.1:0-6510 GCF_003999135.1 Mesorhizobium sp. M7A.F.Ca.CA.004.06.1.1
AAGGGGTATCGTCGGCAGCGTAGGATGTGTATAAGAGACGGCGCATAGTTGGAATCGACATTGATCGCGTTCGGGCTGGTCACCGAGCCGGACGCCAAGGCCGGCATTCCGTTCATCACGGCGGCCGGCTCGGTGACCAGCCCGAACGCGATCAATGTCGATTCCAACTATGCGCGCTGGGGCTATGACATGATGGCGGCGATCGGCAAGGCGCAGCCGGACGGCCCCAGAATCCTTCTGGTCGAAGGCATCGCGGGACACCCGATCGTCGTGCAGGAGCGCCAGGGCGCGGACAAGGCGCTGGCCGAAAATCCGAAGCTGAAGATCTCGCGCAACGTCAACGGCAACTGGACGGCCAACGTCACCAAGACAGTGGTGCTGCAGGCGATCGCCACCAACCCGGCGCCGATCGATGCGGTGTGGACGACAGGCAGCGAGAGCCGTGTCGTTGCCGAAGCCTTCGCGGAAGCCGGCCGGCCGGCGCCATTGATCACCGGCTCGATCACCGGCGATGCGCTGGGCTACTGGAAGGCCAACCCCGACAAGTACCGCTTCGAAGGCCATGCGGTTCTGCCGCACTGGACCGCGCAAACGCTGTTCCGCGTCGGCGAGCGCATGCTCGACGGACAGAAGCCGAAGCTGAACACGCTGCTGATCCCGATCCCACCTGTCCACACCGCCGATCTCGGTGCCTGGTACAAGGACTGCATGACGACCGATGCCGTGTCGATCTTCCCGATCCCGCCGAAAGATCCGATGCCGGAGGAATGGCTCGACGCCTATTTCTCGAACCCGGCGCCGACCAAGGGCTGGGATTATTCGAAGGTCCCCGACGCCTGCGCAAAATAACGCTGCGCGAACCAGTCTCTCAACAGGCCGGCTCCTTTCGCGGAGCCGGCCTGCCAGCATCGAATTGTGACATGCTTGAAATCAAAACCATATCCAAACGCTATGGCGAGACGATCGCGCTCGCGGACGCATCGATCGCGTTCCGGGCGGGGACCATCCACACCATTCTGGGCGAGAACGGTTCGGGCAAGAGCACCATGGTCAAGCTGTTGTCCGGCATCGTCCAGCCGGACAGCGGTGTGATCCTGCTGCACGGCAAGCCATTCCCTGGCGCCAATCCATCGGCCTTCCAGGCGCAAGGCTTCGCCACGGTATTCCAGGAGGTGCTGATCGCGCCGGACCGCAGCGTAACCGACAACATCCTGCTCGGCCTCGACGGACTGGTCCGACGTGCCGTTCCCCGCCATGAGCGCCGTGACCGGGCGGAAGCCGCGCTGAAGCGCTTCGCGGTCACCGACGTCCCCCTCGACAAGCCAGCCGGCCTGCTGCCGCTTGCCGCGCAGCAATTGGTCGTTCTCGCCCGCGCGATCGTGCGCAACCCAAAGATCCTGATCCTCGACGAGGTCACCGCCGCGCTCGACTTCGCCGACCGCGAATCGGTTTTTTCGTTGATGCGTGCGCTTGCCGGCGAAGGCTGCCTGATCCTGTTCATCACCCACCGCATGGATGAGGTGATGTCGCTTTCGGACCGCATCTCGATCCTGCGGGGCGGCAGCGTCGTGCGCACCGAAGAGCGCGGCGCTTCCACGCCGGCGGAACTTCTCAAGGCGATGGCGCCACGTACCGCTGCGGAATTGGCGCATGGCTGATCGCACTGCTCTCGATTTTGGTGGTCTTGCCGTTCGCGAACTCGTCATCGCGCCCGGCGCCAGCCCGATCACGCAGGCCATCGCTCCGGGTGAGATCGTCGGGCTTGCCGGTCTCGATGGTCATGGCCAGGAGCTGTTCCTCAAGATGCTTGCCGGCCTGGAACCGTCCCATGGCGGCTCGATCGAACTCGGTTCATCAGATGCCTCCCGAAAGATTACCGGGTTTCGCAAGGCTGTCGCCAGCGGCATCGCCTATTTGCCGCGCGACCGACGCGCCAACGGCATTTTCCCGACACAGTCGGTGCTCGACAATTTCGCCGTCTCGACCTTGTCGCGCGACACGCGGCTCGGGCTAATCAGCCCGTCGGCACGCAAGGCGCGCTACGACCTCTATCGCGAAAAACTCTCGATAGTGGCGCCCCGGCCCGATGCGCCGATCACCACTCTTTCGGGCGGCAACCAGCAGAAGGTGCTGTTGGCGCGTGCCTTGGCGCTGGAGCCCGCGATCCTGCTCCTCAACGATCCGACGCGTGGCGTCGACGTGGCGACGCGGCATGTGCTCTACGACGTGTTTCGCGGGCTGGCGTCCGACGGCATGGGGCTCGTCATCCTATCCAGCGAAATCGAGGAGATTCTTCTCCTGTGCCAGCGCGTGCTGGTGTTCCGTGAGAACGAAGTCGCGGCCGAGATCTCTGGCGACGCGCTCACCACCGACAGCGTGATATCAGCCATGTTCGGACGTGCGGCATGAACCCTGTTGCGCGCCTCCTGTCCCTTGGGCGAAATTTCGGCTTCGCGGTCGTGCTGCTGGTCGTGCTGCTTGCGGTCAATCTCATCCTCAGCCCGGGGCGGTTCCAGCCGGGTTCCTGGGGGGCGCTGGTCGGATTGGCCGCGCCCTTGATCGGCGCGGCCATTGCGTCCACGCCTGTCATCCTCGCCGGGCGTGGCGGAATCGACATCTCGGTCGGGCCATTGATGGGCTTCGTCAACGCTTTGACGATCCAGGTGCTGTTCCTCGGCACCGGCATCTCATCGCCCCTGGTGCTCGTTCCGGCGGCGTTGCTCGTCGGCGCGCTGGTCGGTGCTGCGAACGGCTTTCTCGCGACAATCGTGCGCATCCAGCCGATCGTCGCCACGCTCGGCACCTATCTGATCCTGGCCGGCGTCACGCTGACGATCCTGCCGGCGCCGATCGGCCCGGCGCCGGCTTGGCTCAAGGCCTTGTCCGGCCCGCTCTCGATGCTTCCGCTGGCACTGATGTTCATCGCTTGGTGGCTGGTGCGGCGCACGCCTTACTACGACCAGTTGATGGCGGTCGGCAGCGACGATCGGGCCGCCTACACCGCCGGCGTCGATGTCACGCGCGTGCGCTTCATCGCCTATGTCATGACCGGCATCCTGGGCGGCTGCGCCGGGCTGATGCTGACCGCGCTGATCGGCTCCGCCGACCCTAACATCGGGCCGACCTACACGCTGATCGCCATCGCCGCCGTAGCGCTCGGCGGCGTCAGCCTGGCCGGCGGGCGTGGCGGCGTCGCCGGTGCAGCCATTGGCGCCATCGACATCTTCCTGCTGCAAAGCGTGCTGACGACGTTCAACGTCTCGACCTTCGTGCTGCAGATCGCCTACGGCGCGATCCTGGTGCTGGCCGTGATGCTGACAGCGCTGCAGGAACGTCTTGCCATGGGGAGACGCTGACATGGTTTTGCGCCAAAACCTCTTCGCCACAACCAACGCCCGCGTCGTCGGCGCCTTCTGCGTCGCCGCCCTTCTGCATCTCGCCGGCACGGTCCTCATTCCTGGCTATTCGGCGCCGTTTGCGATACGCGCCATGCTGGTGCTCGCTTCGCTGCTTGCCGTCGCCTCGATCGGCCAGACGCTGGTCGTCATCATGGGCGGCATCGATCTGTCGATCCCGTTCGTCATCGGCTTTGCCAATGTCGTGGCGGCGCAGCTCTATGGCGACGGCTGGAATTTTGTTGTGGTCTGCGGCCTTGTCGGTGCGCTGGCGCTCATCATCGGCGGGCTGAACGGGCTGATCTCGCGCAGTCTCGACATCCAGCCGCTGATCGTCACGCTCGGCATCGGCATGGTCGTGCAAGGGCTGGTGCTGCTGTGGACAGCCGGCTTCCCATCGGGCTCCGCGCCGCAAGCGGTTTCCAGCTTCGTGTCGATCGGCGGATCGGCCGGACCGCTGCCGGTGCCGTGGCTGGTGCCGAGCCTGGTCGTGCTGGCCGCACTCGTCGTGCTGGTGCTGGAGCGAACGCCCTATGGCCGCCGGCTCTACGCGCTGGGCAGCAATCCGGGCGCGGCGCCACTGGCGCTGATTGACCCGGTTCGCATGTGGGTCATCACCTATGCGGCAAGCGCTTTCTTCGCCGCCGTGGCAGGGGTGCTGCTGCTCGGCTTCACCGGTTCGGCCTATGGCGATGTCGGCCAGCCCTATCTGTTCCAGACCATCGCGGCGGTCGTCGTAGGAGGCGCAGCACTTGTCGGCGGCCGGGGAAGCTATCTCGGCACGATCGCCGGCGTGCTGGTGCTGACCGAGATCAACACGCTGCTGATCGGCCTCGGCTTCCAGCCCGCAGCGGTGCAGGCCGCGCTCGGCTTCGTCATCGTGCTGCTGGTTTCGCTCTATGGCCGCGAACGGCACGTCTCGACAACCATCTGAAAGGACCAATCAGTCGAGCCGCCACAGCTTGCGGGCATTCCCGGACAACAGCCTGTCGCGCTCGGCAATGCTGCAGCCCGAGAGCAATGCATGGGTCGCCGCCACCCAGGTCGACAGGCCGCCGCCTAGCGTGCAGACCGGCCAGTCGCTGCCCCAGACGACGCGGTCCCAGCCGAATGAATAGACGGTGTGCTCGACGTATGGCCGCAGCGTCTCGACCGTCCAGTTGCCCGGATCGGCATAGGCGACGACACCGGAAATCTTGGCTACCACATTCTGGCGCCGGGCGATGTCGCTCATATGCTCGCGCCATGGATGTTCGCTCTTGCCTTTGATGTCGGGGACGCCGCAATGGTCGAGGATGAACGTCACATCTGGTGCCAGATCGGCCAGCGCGATCGCCTTGGGGATCTGGTGCGGCAGCACGACGAGATCGAAGGTCAGACCGGTGCCGCCAAGCCGCTTTATGCTGTCGCGAAACACCGCACCTTCCGAGAGCTCGTCGGGCACGACATGGAGGACGCGGCGAAAGCCCTTTACGAACGGGTTTGCCCGCTGCCGTTCGAGATAGGCCGCGAAATCCCCTTCCTCAGGACGGCAGGACGCGATAACCCCGGCCAGCATGCTGCCTGGCTGCCGTGACAGTTCTTCCACACGAGCGGTCTCGGCTTCGATGTCGGCCGCATCGACATCGACCTCCATATGCAGCACGCGCTCGACGCCGACACGCTGCGCCTCCGTCGCGTAGTCTTCATAAGAGAAATCGCGGTTGAGCGCCGGCACGCCGGCGAGCCAGGGATAGCGCAGGGCCGAGCGATCGATGAGGTGAAGATGGGTATCTATGATCATGGTGAGGCTCCTCCTCTGGCTTTCAAAGCATCTCACAGGGGAATTCTTCATTCAAATAAGAATTCACGCCGATGAGCCGACTGCTGATCCAGCGAGGTGCGACAGCTTTTCACACGTTGCCAGCAACAGTTCGATCGTCCTGGTGATGTCGGGCGCGGAAGGCGCGTTGACCACCGTGATGTAGGGAATCGACAACGCGGCGATCGCCTTGCCGTCGGAACTGCGGACCGGGGCCGACAGGTTGAAGACGCCGGCTGTCTGCATCGAGGCCATCATCTCGTAGCCACGGTCGCGGATTTGGTCGAGACGGGTGAAGAACTCGGTCGATTGCGCCGTCTTGTCGGTGCTGCGGACGTGTTCGGAAATCATCATCTGGCGCTCTTCCGGTGAGCGGAAGGCGAGCAGCACATGCCCCGACCCAGTGTCGAACAGGCTGATGTGCGAGCCGACCCGGATCGAGATGCCCCAGTAGTTCGGTGCTTCTTGCTGGCCGATGACGACGGCAGAACCGCGATCAAAAACAACGAGTTGGTTGGCCTGCTGCGATGTCTCGGCAAGTTCACGCATCAGCGGCGTCGCATAGGAGACCAGCCGCCGTACCGGCGCGTGCAACTGTGCCAGACCGAACAGTTTGAGCGTTAGCGAATAGCGGTCGCCATCGAGGCGCGTGACGTAGCCGCGCCGCACCAGCCGGTCGAGCATGCGATAGAATTCGTTGGGACTGCGGTCGAGTTTCTTGGCGATTTCGGCCTGGGTCAGGCCGCCGTCGACGCCCGCCAGCAGTTCAAGGATATCGAGCCCCTTGTCGAGCGCCGGCGCGCGATAGCGCTCGTCTTCGCTGTCGTCCATGGGCTCATCCTCCAGTGAATTTCACCCTTCATATACGCAGGAACGTGCGCGGCGGAAACAAATTTCGCCTTGACGTGTCTATGAATGTTTTGTTTGTATATGAATGTAGCACTTCTTGTCATCAGACGAGTTGCGGTCGCCGCGGAGGCGGC
Source organism: Mesorhizobium sp. M7A.F.Ca.CA.004.06.1.1 (assembly GCF_003999135.1). NCBI lineage: Bacteria > Pseudomonadati > Pseudomonadota > Alphaproteobacteria > Hyphomicrobiales > Phyllobacteriaceae > Mesorhizobium > Mesorhizobium sp. M7A.F.Ca.CA.004.06.1.1. Next base: position 6,180 of record NZ_RZPQ01000299.1, read on the forward strand.
GCCAAGGGAGGATACCAATGAACAGACTGCTGTCCGGCGTGTGCGCCGGTGCATTGTTGCTCGCGTCAGGTGCGGGCGCTGCCCTTGCCGGCGACCTGCCCGGCAAGTTCGAAGGCGTGACCGTCGACGTGAAGCTGATCGGCGGCCAGCAATATGAAAAGCTCTACGAGCGCATTCCCGAATGGGAGAAGGCGACCGGCGCCAAGGTCAACATCCTGACCAAGAAGAACGGCTTCGATATCGACAAGGAGCTCAAGTCCGACATCGCCTCCGGCAGCACCAACTGGTGCGTCGGCTGGAACCATTCGTCCTTCGCGCCGCAATATACGGG
>NZ_RZPQ01000029.1:0-19058 GCF_003999135.1 Mesorhizobium sp. M7A.F.Ca.CA.004.06.1.1
CGCTGATCCGCCGCAAGGAGCACCCGCAGACGAAGCTGGTCGGCCTCGACATCGACGCCAATGTCGACGTCGGCCATGGCGATTGCGTGCATGTCGGCCGCGCCCAGATCGGCGTGGTCACGTCGGGCATGCGCTCGCCGGTGTTGAACAAGACCGTCGCGCTGGCCAGGCTCGACGTCACCCATTCGGCTGTCGGTACCGAGGTCGAGATCGGCAAGCTCGACGGCCATGCCAAACGGCTGCTGGCGCGCGTCGTCGCCTTCGCCCACTACGATCCGCAAAAGATCAAACCACGCTCCTGACGGCCTTCCTCCGAAGACAGTGAGGCCGTGCTGGCAGCCTGATAGGAATTTTTTCTTGACCTGCTGAGGGCAGCTATGCTACATATTCGTCCATGGTGCTGATTTGCGCCGGGACCCGCCTCCGGCGGGTTTTTCGTTTCCAGACCCCTGGTCCTTTTCCGAACAATCCTGCCCGCCAGTGTGAAGCTGACATGTTTCGCAAGCGTGATGTGCACGGCGCGACAATTCGCTTGACGTGAAAGCGCGCCGGATCAATCTTCACTCCTAAGAAAAAAATACGACTGAGTGGAAACACCAGCAGTCGATCAATGCATGCGTCGATGGTGAGCCTAGCGAAGCCGCGGCGGTCACGAACGGGGAACATCAAAATGGGGAACAGAGACATATGAGCACGATAACGACTGTCCTGGAGCCGCTTGCCGAAGGCAAGTTGCACCGAAATATCGACTGGCGCGGCGCCTTCTGGGTGGCGAGCGGCGTGCCTGCCCTCGTCCTGTTCTCGATCGGCGGCATTGCCGGCACGACCGGCACGCTGGCCTTCGCGATCTGGATCTTCTCCATGATCATGGGCTTCCTGCAATCCTTCACCTATGCCGAAATCGCCGGCCTGTTTCCGAACAAGTCGGGCGGCGCGTCGATCTACGGCGCCACCGCTTGGCTGCGCTATTCCAAGTTCATCGCGCCGCTGTCGGTCTGGTGCAACTGGTTCGCCTGGTCGCCGGTGCTGTCGCTCGGCTGCTCGATCGCCGCAGCTTATATCCTCAACGCGTTGGCGCCGGTGCCGCTGTTCACCGATGCCTCGCCCGAAGTCGTCGCCTATATCGCCGCGCATGCCGGGACGAGTGCTGCCGACGCCATCACGGCGGTGACCACCGCGGCAACGCCGGTGATCCGCAACTGGACGCTCTACAGCCACACGCTGGGGCCGGTCTCGTTCACCCTCAACGCGACCTTCTTCATCGGCGCGGTGCTGATGCTGATCATCTTCGCCATCCAGCATCGCGGCATCCTCGGCACTGCCAACGTGCAGAAATATATCGGCCTGCTGGTCATCATCCCGATGCTGATCGTCGGCGTCGTGCCGATCGTCACCGGCCAGATCAACTGGGCGAATTTTTCGCCGCTGGTGCCGCTGGCGGCAGCCTACGCGCCCGAGCCCGGCGCCTGGAACATTGCCGGCTGGACGCTGGTGCTTGGCGGCATGTTCATCGCCGCCTGGTCGACCTACGGCTTCGAGACCGCCGTCTGCTACACCTCGGAGTTCAAGAACCCGGGCACCGACACGTTCAAGGCCATCTTCTATTCCGGCCTTTTGTGCATGCTGCTGTTCATCCTGGTGCCGTTCACCTTCCAGGGCGTGCTTGGCCTCAACGGCATGCTGGCGACACCGATCGTCGACGGCTCCGGTGTCGCCGACGCGCTGGCCGGCATGGTCGGCGGCGGGGCGCTGATCCACAGCCTCTTGGTGATGCTGATGATCCTGGCTCTGGTTCTGTGCATCATGACGGCCATGGCCGGCTCTTCACGCACGCTCTACCAGGGCTCGGTCGATGGCTGGCTGCCGCGCTATCTCAGCCATGTCAACGAACATGGCGCGCCGACGCGGGCAATGTGGACCGATCTCGTCTTCAACCTGATCGTGCTGGCCATCGCCTCTGCCGACGCGACGAGCTTCTTCTTCATCCTCGCCGTGTCGAACTGCGGCTATATCATCTTCAACTTCCTCAACCTCAATGCCGGCTGGATCCACCGCATCGACAACGGCCATATCGCCCGGCCTTGGAAAGCACCGAGCTGGTTGCTCGGCGTCGGCGCGATCTTCGCCTATGTCAACATGATCTTCATGGGCGCGGGAGCCAAAGTTTGGAACCCGATGGCGCTGTGGGCCGGCCTGATCACGGCAGCCCTGATCATCCCGGTGTTCTGCTTCCGCCATTACATCCAGGACAAGGGCAAGTTCCCCGACCACATGCTGGCCGATCTCGGCATGACGGGGGCCGACCTCTCGGTCAAAAAGGCGGGCATACTGCCCTACCTGACCCTGGTCGCCGGCGTGGTGGTGATGCTGCTCGCCAACTGGTTCTTCGTCATCTGACCTCGTAAAAGTGAAAAGGATCGGGCGCGCTTCGGCGCGCCCGATCCTTTTCGACTGGCGTGATCGGTCTATTCGGCGGCCAGCGCCAGTTGCGGCTTTTCGGCTTCCTGGCTCAGTTCCAGATCGTCGGTCCGCCCCTCCGCCCCGCGCTTCTTCGGCTCCCGGCCGAAGAACAGGGCGTAGCCGGCAGGCAGGACCAGGATGGTCAGCACCGTGGCAACGAGGATGCCGCCCATCATGGCGTAGGCGAGCGGACCCCAGAAGACGCCGCGCGAGATCGGGATCAGCGCCAGCACCGCCGTCAGCGCCGTCAGCGTGATCGGCCGGAAACGGCGAACGGCCGAACCGATGATCGCCTCGTAGCGGTCCATGCCCGCGGCGATGTCCTGGTCGATCTGGTCGACCAGGATGATCGAGTTGCGCATGATGATGCCGAGCAGCGCGATGACGCCGAGAATGGCGACAAAGCCGAACGGCGCGCCGCTGATCAAGAGTGCCGCGGCAGCACCGATAATGCCAAGCGGACCGGTCGCCAGCACCAGCATCGCCTTGCCGAAGTTCTGCAGCTGGATCATCAAAAGCACGACGATGACGGCCAGCATGATCGGCGCCTTGGCGGCGATCGAAGCCTGGCTTTCCGCCGAATCCTCCGCACCGCCCTGGATCTCGACCTTGTAACCTGGCGCCAATCCGTCACGCAGGCCCTGCATATCCTTGTACAGTTTGGTGACGACGTCATTGGACTGCACGCCGTCGGGCAGCGTTGCCCGCACACTGATGGTCGGCAGACGGTCGCGGCGCCACTCGATGCCTTGCTCCAGCACCGGCACCACCTTGGCAACCTGCGACAGCGGCACGAAGCCACCGAAGTCGGTCGGGATATAGACCGAGTCGACCGAGGACAGCAGGCTGCGGCTGGCATCCGGCTCGCGGGCGACGATGGACACCGTCTCCTCGCCGTCGCGGAAGTCGTCGAGCGGCGCGCCGGACATCGCCGCCTGCAGCATCTGGCGGATGCGCTGCGAGGTGACGCCGAGTGCGCGGGCACGATCCTGATCGATGACCAGCTTCATCGCCGGAACCGGCTCCAGCCAGTCATCATGCACGGCGCCAAGCAGCGGATCCTCACGGAACTTCGCCTTCACCTGGTCGGCGATGCGGCGCACCTCCTGGCGATCCGGCCCCATGACGCGCATCTGCACCGGCCAGCCGGTCGGCGGGCCGAGGAACAGACGATCGACCTTGGCACGGATGGATGGGAAGTCTTCAGCCAGAACGGTGCGCAACTTGACGATCAGCCGTTCGCGGGCCGGTTCGTCATTGGCCATGACGAGCAGCTGGGCAAAGTTGGGGTTGCTCAGCTGCTGGTCCAGCGGCAGGAAGAAGCGCGGCGCGCCTTCGCCGATATAGGTGGCGATGAAACGCTTGTCCTTGTCGTCCATCATCTTGGTTTCGAGCGCCTTGGCCTGCGCCTCGACTTCCTTGATGCTGGTGCCTTCCGGCAGCCAAAGGTCGACGAGGATTTCCGGCCGCGACGATTGCGGGAAGAAGTTCTGCGGAATGAACTGGAAAGCCCACAGGCTGGTGCCGAAGGTGACCAGCGTCATCACCAGGACGATGATGCGATGGCGCACGGCCCAGCTGACGGTAGCACGAAGCCGGCGGTAGAAACGCGTGTCGAAGACATCGTGATGGCTGCCGGCATGCTTGCGCTGCTTGAGGATCATGTTGCCGAGCCATGGCGTGAAATAGACCGCGACGAACCAGGAGACGATCAGCGCGATGCCGACGACATAGAACAGGGTGCGGACATATTCGCCGGCGGTCGAGGCCGCGAAGCCGACCGGAATGAAGCCGGCTGTGGTGATCAGCGTGCCGGTCAGCATCGGGAAGGCGGTCGAGGAATAGGCAAAACTCGCCGCCTCGACCTTGACCATCCCCTCCTCCAGCTTGCGCTCCATCATCTCGACGACGATCATCGCGTCGTCGACCAGAAGACCGAGCGCGATGATCAGCGCGCCGAGCGAGATGCGCTGCAGGTCGATGCCGAGTTCGTACATGATGGCGAAGGTCGCAGCCAGCACCAGCGGGATGGCGATGGCGATGACCAGGCCAGAACGCCAGCCTATCGACAGGAACGAGACGACGAGCACGATCAGCAACGCTTCGCCGAGCGCATGCATGAACTCGGCCACCGCATCGGTGACGACGCCCGGCTGGTCGGAGATCTGGTCGACCGCAACGCCGTAGGGCAGCGCCTCTTCGAAGCGCTTGTAGGTGGCCTCGACATCCTTGCCGACGTCGGTAACCTTGAAGCCCTTGGCCATGACGACGCCCAACTGCACGCTGTCGTGACCGTTGAAGCGGTATTTGCGCTGGAACGGATCTTCCAGCCCCGAGGTCACCGTGGCGATGTCGCCCAGCCTTGTGACCTGGCCGCCGGCGCGCAGGCGCAGGTTCCGGATATCCTCGACCTTGCCGACATCGCCCTCGACGGAGATGCGTACCGAGTTGGTGCCGGTATCGACGGAGCCGGCCGGGTCGACATTGTTCTGTCCCTTGATCGCATTCTGCAGATCGGTCAGCGTCAGGCCGCGTTCGGCCAGGGCCTTGGACGAGACGTCGACATAGAGCTTTTCCGGCTGGTCGCCGATGATGACGGCCTTCTCGACGCCGGGCGTCGTCAAAAGCATGTCGCGCGCCTGGATGGCGAACTTCTTCAGTTCGGGATAGCTGAAGCCGTCGCCGCTGATCGAATGCAAGGTGATGAAGGTGTCGCCGAACTCGTCGTTGAAATACGGGCCGAGCAGGCCCTGCGGCAGGTCGCCCTGGATATCGCCCACCTTCTTGCGCACCTGGTAGAACGCGTCGGTCACCTCGGCGGTGTTGGTGTCGCCCTTGATCTGCACGGTGATGATGGCGCTGCCGGCGCGGGTGAAGGAGCGCACGAAATCGAGATGCGGCGTTTCCTGCAGCTTGCGTTCGATCTTGTTGACGACCTGGTCTTCCATCTCCTTGATCGAGGAGCCCGGCCAGATCGCCTGGACGACCATGATCCGGAAGGTGAAATCGGGATCTTCCTTCTGGCCCATACGCATCAGGCCGAGCGCGCCGGAAATGATGATCAGGCCGAACAGGAACCGCGCAATGGCGGGATGGCCGATTGCCCAGCGCGACAGGTTGAAGGGCCGCTTCTCTTCCGTGGAATTGGTCATCGACGCTGGTCCATCTATCTAGCGCAACAAAATCGAGGGTTCATAGTGGCTTCCGGGCGGCAAGGCTCTCCGAGCGGAGAAGCACTCATCGCGGTGGGACGCGAGATCGATGTGGGGGTTACATCAATCGAGCGTCTCGGTCGGGCGCCTGCCGCCCGGAAACCAACGACTGCGGGAACGCGCAGCCGGTTGTCTGTCGTCAGCGCACCTGCTTGGCGTCGCCGTCTGCCGCGGATGCCGATTGCAGCGCCGCATCACCAGCGAGCTTCACCTTCAGGTTTTCGGTCATGAATTGCGTGCCGGCGGCGACCACGACATCGCCGGGTTTCAAACCCTCTGCGACACGCACGCCATCGGCGGCGAACTCGGCAACCTTGATCGGACGGGCATGAACGGTGTCGGCGCCACGATCGACGGTCCAGACGATCGATTGGGTGCCTTGCTCGGCCAATGCGCTCAGCGGGATCGAGACCAGCTGCCGCTCATTGGCCGCCGAGGCTTCGATGCTGGCGGTCATGCCGAGCAGCACACGCGGATCGTTTGGCAGGCTGACGCGGACGGCAAAGGTGCGTGACTGCGGATCGGCGCTACCGGCGACTTCGCGGACCTTGCCATCGAGCGCCAGCGCATCGTCGGACCAGAAGCCCGCCTTGACTGCCTTGCCCGGCCTGAATTCGGCGATTTCCATTTCGGGGACGGCGATCAGCACTTCCTTCTCGCCGTCGACGGCGACAGTGACAACCGGCGTACCGGAACCGACGACCTGACCGACGTCGGCACTGACCGTGGTGACGATGCCATCCCTGTCGGCCTTGAGATCGGTATAGCCGACCTGGTTCTTCGCCTGTGCAAGTGTCGAAAGGGCGGAATCACGCGTGGCGACCGCTTGGTCATAGGTCAAGGTCGCCTGTTCGAGCTGTGATTTCGGGGCAAAATTCTTGGCAAAAAGCTGCTCGGCTCGCTTGCGGGCAAGCTCCACAGTCTCGACCTGCCGCTCGGCGGCATCGAGCGCTGCCTGCGCGCTCTTGACCGAGAGGTCGTAGTCAATGGGATCGATGCGGGCGAGCACATCGCCCGCGGCCACATGCTGGCCGATATCGACGAGGCGCTCGGTGATCTTGCCATTGACGCGGAACGCCAGAGCGCTCTCGGTGCGGGCTCGCACCGAGCCGGAATAGGAGAGCGTGCGGGTGTCGTGCACCTTCGCGATCTCGACAACCTTGACGGGACGGATGATATCCTTGACTTCGGCTTTTTCCTGGCTGCAGCCGGCAAGCCCGAGAGTGGCGACGATCAGGCCGGCAACTGGCAGCTTGCGAAGGATGGAATTGGACAAAGACATCTTGGTACTCCGACTGGAGATGAATGGTCGACAACCGGCTGGCGGGGGCTATTACTTCAGAGCTCTGATCGCATAGTCGATCAGATCGTCGGGCATCGCCCGGTTGGTCTTGGCAAGGCACTGCGCAACCATTTGCGGATGGCACAGGATGACCGTTGCGGCACCGAAGCAGCGCGACGCGGTCACCGGGTCCTGTTGTCTGAACTCACCGGCCTCGATGCCGTCGCGGATCACCTCCGCAAACAGGTCGTGAATGCTGTCGACATGCTTGTCGATCACACTCCAGTCCCGTTCGAGGGCGACGATGACCATCTCGTGGACCTTCTGGTCGTCGAGCATGACCTCCATCGTCATCTTGTATTGCGCATGCACGTAACGCCGAAGCCGCTCCTCGGCGCTGATCGGCAGGCGCGAAATCTCGTAGGCCATCTTGTAGCTGGCGCCGAGCATACGGCCGCAGACGGCCTGGTGGATTTCGACCTTGGAGGCGAAGAAACGGTAGATGTTGGCGGGCGACATGCCGAGCTCACGCGCGATGTCGGCGACATTGGTCTTGCCGTAGCCATAGTGCCGGAACAGGCGCTCGGCGCAATCGAGAATGCGCGTTACATTTTCCTGTCGGGCGGCTTCGGCGACTATGGTGGCGGCTTCGGACATGATCCTCTATCGATTTACGAGTGATGAATTTCGATTTTCGTCACTCGTAAATTGAAAAGAGCGACCTGTCAATGCGGATTCGGTGTACACGTACGAATGATGACAGATGGTGACAGGGAACCGACGAAAGTCGCGGAGGCTTTGCCCAATCGCAAAGGTCGTAACTGGAGGAGAGCAGCGACGAGGCTTAAGTCCCCCTCGCCATCTCGCGCAACCGGAATTTCTGGATCTTGCCGGTCGAGGTCTTCGGGATTTCGGCGAAGATGACCGCCTTCGGCACCTTGAACCGGGCAAGCAGCGCGCGGCAATGATCGATGATCTCGGCTTCGGTCGCGGCCTTGCCGGGCTTCAGCTCGACATAGGCAACAGGCACCTCGCCCCATTTGTCGTCGGGCCTGGCGACGACGCCGCAAGAGGCAACCGACGGGTGCTTGTAGAGCGCGTCCTCGACCTCGATAGAGGAAATGTTCTCGCCACCGGAGATGATGATGTCCTTGGAGCGGTCCTTGAGCTGGATGTAGCCATCGGGGTGCATGACGCCGAGATCGCCGGAGTGGAACCAGCCGCCGGCGAAGGCCTCGTCGCTCGCCTTGCGGTTCTTCAAATAGCCTTTCATGACGATGTTGCCGCGGAACATGACCTCGCCGATGGTCTCACCATCGGCCGGTGTGGTCCGCATCGTCTCGGGGTCCATGACGGTCAGGCCTTCGAGCGCCGCATAGCGCACGCCCTGCCGCGCCTTCCTGGCACTGCGCTCGCCCTTTTCGAGATCATCCCAAGCGCCATGCCATTCGTTGACGACCGCCGGACCATAGGTCTCGGTCAGGCCGTAGAGGTGGGTGACGGCAAAGCCGGCATCGGCCATCCCCGACAGCACCGCTTCCGGTGGCGGAGCTGCCGCGGTGTTGAAGGTGACAGTCTGCGGGAATTCGCGCTTGTCCTCCTCCCTGGCATTGATCAGCACCGACATGACGACCGGGGCGCCGCACAGATGGGTGACGCCGTGATCGGCAATCGCATCGTAGATCGGCTTCGGCCGCACCCAGCGCAGGCAGACATGGGTGCCGGCCTGGACAGCGAGCGTCCAGGGAAAGCACCAGCCATTGCAGTGGAACATCGGCAGCGTCCAGAGATAGACGGCGTGCTTGGCCATGCCCGCATGAATGGTGTTGGTGTAGGCCATCAGCGCGGCACCGCGATGGTGGTAGACGACGCCCTTCGGATTGCCTGTCGTTCCGGAAGTGTAGTTGAGCGAGATGGCGTCCCACTCATCGTCGGGCATCGACCAAGCGAAATCCTCGGCGCCGCCTGCAACAAACGCCTCATAGTCCAGCGTGCCAACCCGCTCGCCCTTCGGATACGGCGCGTCGTCGGCGTATTCGGGATCATCATAGTCGATGACCAGCGGCTTGACCTTGGCCAGTTCCAGGGCCTGCCTGACAACGCCGGAGAATTCGCGGTCGACGATCAGCACCTTGGTCTCGGCATGATCGAGCTGGAAGGCGATGACCGCGGCATCGAGGCGGGTGTTGAGCGAATGCAGCACCGCCTTGGTCATCGGCACGCCGAAATGCGCCTCCAGCATCGGCGGCGTGTTTGACAGCATGACGGTGACGGTGTCGCCCTTGCCGATGCCGCGCCTGTCGAGCGCCGAGGCAAGCTTCAGCGACCGCTGCCAGAAGGTGCGATAGTCGATACGCTGGTGGCCATGAATGATGGCGAGATGGTCGGGATAGGTCTTGGCCGCGCGCTCAAGATAGGTGAGCGGTGTCAGCGGTTGATGGTTGGCCGCGTTCTTGTCGAGATCCTGTTCGTAAGGACTGCCCATCCCATGCTCCCCGATTTCTTTCAGACGTTCTAGTCATAGGCTCGGTCCGCGTCACCACAAACGATGCCACGACAGAGCGCATTCGGCGCAATGATGAACCAGATTCAGCGTAAGCGGGAGTATCGCATACCTCTGCCCAGTTTGACTTTTGTCGAGAGCCGTGAATAATGTCAGCCGAGGAGACGGCATGGCGATCCGACCGGCAGAACAACTCATCCACAAGGCCGCCTGGCTCTACTATGCCCATGGCCTGCGGCAGGACCAGGTGGCGAGCCAGCTTAACATTTCCCGTGCCTCGGTCGCCATGTATCTGCGCAAGGCGCGCGAGACCGGCATCGTCAACATCTCGACTTCGACCCAGCTTTTCACCGACGACGTGCTGGCGCGCAAGCTCGAGGATGCGTTGAGCCTCGACGCCGTCTGGATCGCACCGGAGAATGATCATATTGCCGACCCGTCGACGGAAATCGCCGTGCTGGCGGCAAGCGTCTTTCTCGAACTGGTCAAGAAGGGCGACCGCATCGGCGTCGCCTGGGGCCGCACCGTCTATATGATCGCCGACGTGATGTCCTATGCCGATCTGCAGGATGTCACAGTGGTGCAGCTCTGCGGCAATCTCGGCGCACCCTATTCCTATCGCCCCGACCAATGCACCATGGAGATCGCCCGGCGGCTCAACGCCAAGGGGCTCAATTTCTACGCGCCGCTGGTGCTGTCGACGGAAGAACTCGCGCGGGCGCTGCGTGCCGAGCCGGTGATCCGGGAACAATTGTCGGGTGTCAGCGAATGCGACCTGGCGTTATACTCGGTCGGCGCGGTCGACGCCGACAGCCATCTGGTCAAATGCGGCGCGCTGACGCCAAGAGAAATGGCGGATCTGCGCAGCCAAGGCGCTGCCGGCGTGATTGCCGGGCAGATCATAGACGCCGAAGGCAAGGTGCTCGGCTGCAGTTATAACCGCCGGGTGATCTCCGCCGAGCTTGCCTCGCTGCGCGCCATCGCCAGGCGTTTGGTGGTGGTGCAGGAGGACAGCAAGTTCGAACCGCTGCTCGCGGCGATCGCGGGCGGCCTTTGCACGCATCTGGTGGTCGGCGCGCACATGGCGCAGCGGCTCCTGGATCATGCGGCTGCCACGACAGAAAAGGCCTCCTAGAAATCCTCCTCTCCGCCGCCGGCGCATTGTCATCAAAGCGTCGCGGCAATCCTGTTTCACCATCAAAACAAACAACCGGACGAAGCGAACATGAACAATTTGTGGAATGACGAAACAGCCGAAAAACTCGTCGCCGACTACGCGAAAAAGGGTGTCGGCCGCGACCTGGCGCTGCGCGTCTACACGACCCGGCTGCTCGGCGGCGAACCACGGCTGGTCCTGCATGGCGGCGGCAACACCTCTTGCAAGACGACGGCAACCGACCTCGTCGGCGACCAGTGGGACGTGCTGTGCGTCAAGGGCAGCGGCTGGGACATGGGCATCATCGAGCCGCAGGGCCTGCCGGCCGTCAAGCTCAAGCCGCTGCTCAAGGCGCGCGCGCTGAACAGGCTGGCCGACGAGGACATGGTTGCCCTGCAACGCGTCAACCTCATCGATCCGTCCTCGCCCAACCCGTCGGTCGAGACGCTGCTGCATGCCTTCCTGCCGCACAAATTCGTCGACCACACGCACTCGACCGCCATCCTCGCCATCGTCGACCAGGAGGACTCCAAGCCGCTGGTGAAGACGGTGTTCGGCAGCAAGATGGGTTACGTGCCTTACATCATGCCCGGCTTCGACCTCGCCAAGGCGGCCGCAGATATCTTCGACGCCGACCCTGATGTCGAAGGCCTGATCCTCGACAAGCACGGCATTTTCACCTTCGGCGACGACGCCAAACAGGCCTACGACCGGATGATCCATTATGTGAATGTCGCCGAGGACTTCATTGCCGCAAGCGGCAAGCCGAAGGCGGCAAAGGCAGCCTTGCCGGCAAAGCTCGCGACACCGGCGTCGATCGCGCCGATGCTGCGTGGTGCGGTGGCGGTAGCGCGCGGCGGAGGCCGCTTCGACCGCATGATCAGCGATTTCCGCACTTCGCCGGCAATTGTCGATTTCATCAATTCGGCTGAGATCGCCGACTATGCCGGACGCGGCGTGTCGACACCGGATCTGTCGATCCGCATCAAGACCGGCCCAATGGCGCTGCCGGCGCCCGATGCTGACAAGGCCGGTGACTACAAGGTGGCAATCAAGAGCCATGTCGACGCGTTCGCCAAGGATTATCGCGCCTATTTCGAAACCAATGATGCGCTCGACGACGTCAAGCGCACCATGCTCGACCAGATGCCGCGGCTGACGCTGGTGCCGGGCCTCGGCATGTTCGGCCATGGCCGCACGCTGAAGGACGCGAAGATCGCCTCGGATGTCGGCGAGATGTGGATCGAGGCGGTGCGCGGCGCCGAGGCGGTCGGCCGTTTCCACCCGCTCTCCAAGGCCGATCTGTTCCCGCTCGAATACTGGTCGCTGGAACAGGCCAAGCTCGCCTCCAACAAGCCGAAGCCACTGACTGGCCAGGTGGTGCTGATCACCGGCGGCGCCGGCGCGATCGGTGCAGCGACAGCCAAATTGTTCGCCGACAATGGCGCCCATGCCGTCGTCGTCGATCTCGACGCCGAAAAGGCTGCCGACGCGGCGAAGAAGGCCGGCAACAATTCGATCGGCGTCGCCGCCGACATCACCGACCCGGCGCAGGTGCGTGCCGCCTTCGACAGAGCGGTTGCCGTGTTCGGCGGTGTCGACATCCTGGTTTCCAATGCCGGCGCCGCCTGGGAAGGTCGCATCGGTGAGCTCGACGACGCGCTCCTGCGCAAGAGTTTCGAGCTCAATTTCTTCGCCCACCAATCGGTGGCGCAGAATGCGGTGCGCATCATGCTCGAGCAGGGCACAGGCGGCGTGCTTTTGTTCAACACCTCCAAACAGGCGGTCAACCCCGGCCCGAAGTTCGGCGCCTATGGCGTGCCGAAGGCGGCGACACTGTTCCTGTCCAGGCAGTACGCGCTTGACTATGGCGCGCATGGCATCCGCTCCAACGCCGTCAACGCCGACCGCATCCGCTCGGGGCTTCTGACCGACGCCATGATTGCCAGCCGTTCGGGCGCGCGGGGCGTGTCGGAGAAGGACTACATGTCCGGCAATCTGCTCGGCCAGGAAGTGACGGCGCAGGACGTGGCGCAGGCCTTCCTGCATCACGCGCTGGCCGACCGCACCACCGCCGATGTGACGACGGTCGACGGCGGGAATATCGCGGCAGCGCTGCGCTGACGTAGAGATCCGTCCAGACGAAAGGTGCGGTGCAACTCCGAAGCTTGCTCGAGAAGGGGCGGTTGGGAACTTTCGACCCGACCGACCATTGAGATCGAGCAAGGTCAAGCAGCTAAATTGTTGCCGGGAGTTCCCTCATGCCAACCGATGACTGGTCCCTGCCCGAACGCTTTATTTTTTCGGGTCACCCGATCGCATGGGGAGCGATCGGCGACGGCCCGCCGGCGGTCTTGCTTCATGGTACCCCGTTCTCGTCGGTGGAATGGCGGCGCATTGCAGCTTGGCTCGGGCAGCGGCGCCGGATCTACTATTTTGACATGCTCGGCTACGGGCAATCCGCCAAGCCCGACGCGGACGTGTCGCGCGGCATTCAAAACGAGTTGTTCGCGGCGCTCTACGCTCACTGGGAGCTGGAGTGGCCAGACATCGTGGCGCATGACTTCGGCGGCTCCGTCGCGTTGCGCGGCCACCTGCTCAATGGGCTCGATTATCGCTCTCTGGTGCTGATTGATCCGGTCGCGATCAGCCCTCAGGGATCGCCCTTGGTTCAAGCGGCAAAAGAACACGAGAAAGCGTTTGCCAGTCTGCCCGCCTATATCCATGAAGCCATGCTTCGCGCCTATATTGGCGGCGCTGTCGCGAACGCATTGCGCGCGGACGAAATGCAGCTCTATCTGCAGCCATGGCTTGGAGACGAGGGACAGAAGGCTTTTTGGCGTCAGATCGCACAGATGGACGACAAGTACAGTCGAGAGGTCGAGTGGCGATACGACGAGATACGTTGCCCTGTGACGATCCTGTGGGGTGAAGACGACGAGTGGATTCCGCTCGACGACGGGCGAGAACTCGCGCGCCGCATTCCCGGTGCGCCGTTCATCACGGTTCCAAATGCCAAACATCTCGTTCAGGAAGACGCGCCGGAGGCAATAATCTCGACTGTGCTCGACTTCTGGAACGACCAGCATCCTTCGGCCGCCGCGAAACCCCTGCTACAGCAACTCTAGAATGTGTTTCCAGGCCCTGGTTCCCAGCCTCGAATCAGCCTCGTCACTGCGGGCATCGAAACAAGGTTCCGGCGACGGCGCCGGACAGGTCTTCCTCGATTGCCGCCTGGACTTCCATATAAGCACCGTACCTTGGGCCGGAGCCTGGCGCCGGCTGCAGATATTCAGCAAAAGGCCGCCTGCAGCAAGCGGCTGCAGGCGGCCTTCGATAACGAAACCTACTTCGCGTTCGGGTTCGGCATCCAGGCCGGCATCGCGACATCGGCATGGGCGAACTGCGGCAGCTTGGCCGACAGGTCCTCCATGTTCTTGATGTCCTTGTCGATGAGGTCCTTCTGGGTGATCAGCGTCGGCGGCACGACGACGTTGTGGCCGGGGTCTTCACCGGCCAGCAACTGCGCCAGCGCACGCACCGAGACCTGGCCGACGACAGCCGGATTGGTCGCGGCGGTCGCGGCCCAGGCGCTGTCGGGCTCACGCATCGCAGCGATATCGGACGTCGAGATATCGGCCGAATAGATCTTGATGCCCTTGTTCAAGCCCGCTTCGTCGACGGCGATCTTCACGCCCTTGGCAAATTCGTCATAGGGAGCAAACATCACCTTGATGTCGGGATGCGCCGTCAGCACCGAACGCGCCTGGTTGGCGACTGAGTTGGCAATCGGATTGTCGAGCGTGCCGAACATCGCGACTTCCTTGATGCCGGCATACTTCTTCTTGACGTCGACCCAGGTCTCGTTGCGGCGGTCGAGCGGCGCGATGCCGGCGACATAGACATAGCCGGCATTCCAGCTTTCGCCATTGTCCTTGACCGCCTGCTCGAGGGCGAGGCGCGCCAAGTCGCGGTCGGACTGTTCGATCTGCGGGATCTTGGGATTCTCGACATTGACGTCGAACGCCACCACCTTGATGCCGGCGTCGACCGCACGCTGGGCGGCGTCCTTCATCGATTCCGTCAGGCCGTGCTGGATGATGATGCCCTGCACGCCAAGCGCGATGGCCTGATCGACCATGTCGGACTGAAGGGCGGCATCCTGGCGGCTGTCGAGGACACGCAGGTCGATGCCGAGCGCCTTCGACTGCGCCTCGACGCCCGACAGATAGGCCTGGAAGAAGTCGCCGGTCGAGAGATAACGCACCAGCGCGATCTTGACGCCGGGCTTGTCGAAAGGCGCCGGCTTGTCCGCGGCAAAAGCCGGGACCTGCATCAGCATGGTTGCGCCGGCCAATCCGAGCGCCACCTTCCCCAGAAGTCTTCTTGTAATGCTCACTTTGTTTTCCTCCACTCTTGTTGAACCCAAAATCCTGTTCCGGTCGAAAGCTACCTCCTGCCCCTGCCCGAAAGCGCAAAGGTGAAGACAAGGGCGACGACCAGAACCACGCCCTTGACGAAATCCTGCGTGTAGTAAGGCGCGTTCATCATCGTCAGGCCTTGCAGCAAGATGCCGACGAACAGCGCGCCGATGGCGGTGCCGAAGGCGTTCGGCTTGGCGGCACCTAGCACCGCGTAGCCGATCAGCGCCGCGGCGACCGCATCGAGCAGCAGATTATTACCCGAGGCGATGTCGCCGCGTCCAAGCCGGGCAGCGAGCAAAATGCCGCCGATCGAGGCAAAAACTCCTGAAATAACGTAGGCCCAGATCTTGTATGCCTTGACAGGCGCACCGGCGAGTTCGGCGGCGCGCTCATTGCTGCCCACGGCATACATCATGCGACCGAAACGTGTGTATTCGAGGAAGAACCAGATCAGCACGGCGAGCACGAGCAGGACCACCACCGACACCGGAATGAGGTTCGGGATGAAGAAATCGAAACGGTGGCGGCCGAGCGCCAGGAAGGCGTCGGAGAATTTGCCGCTGGCGACCGAACCGTCCGGCATGGTCATGCCGGTGGCGATCGAGCGGCCTTCGGTTGGAATGCGCTGCAGGCCGACGAGCAGGAACATCATGCCGAGCGTCGCCAGCAGATCGGGCACGCGCATGTAGACGATCAGCCAGCCATTGATCAGGCCGACAATTGCGCCGATGAGCAGGCAGACGACGACCGCGACAAGGGCGTTCTGCTCCAGCACCACCATCACATAGGCGGCCGCCATCATGGCTGACGTGGCGACGGAGCCGATCGAGAGATCAAAGCCGCCGACGACCAGCGTGGCGGTGACGCCGAGCGCCAGCACGCCGGTGATGGCGACCGACTGGAAGATGAAAACGGCACTTTGCGGCGAAACGAAACCGTCGGCGGCGATCGAGAAATAGGCGACGAGCCCGAACAAGAGCACGATGAACCCGTAGCGGATGGCGTGGTCGCGCAATGTCATCCGGCGCTCCCGCGCGCTGCTGCCGTCTTTATCCAATCCGAACCCATGCTCTCTCCATTCCAATTCCTATCGCCCGCGCTCAGGCCGCACTGTGCAGCGGTCCGCCGGCAACCTCGGCCAGCAGGCGGTCGAGATCGACATCGGCATTGCGGTGTTCGCCGACGATAGTCTGTTCCGACATGACCAGGATGCGATCGGCGGTTTCCAAGGCCTCGTCGAGTTCGGTGACGAACAAAAGCGTGGCGCGTCCGTTTGCACTCGCCCTGAGCTTGGCGGCAATGTCGCGCCGGGCCGAGATATCGACGCCCTGAAACGGCTCATCCAGGATGAACAGCCTTGCATCCTGCGCCATCCAGCGCGCGACCATCACCTTCTGCTGATTGCCGCCGGACAGCTCCGACATGTCGTCCTTCTCGGACCGACAGACGATGCCCAGTTCTTCGATCTGCCGGCGCGCGGTGGCGCGTTCCAGACGGCGCCTGAGAACAGCGAAGCGCGACATGCGCTTGTGAAACGGCAGGCTGATATTTTCCTGGATGTTGAAGCCTTGGACGATGCCATTCTCGCCGCGGTCCTTGGCAACGAGGAACACGCCGGCGGCGATCGCTTCGCCGGCTGTTTCAGGTGCATAAGGCCTGCCGTTCAGCGTCATTGTGCCGGCGAGCGGCTGGCGCACACCAAAGAGAGTCTCGGCAAGCGCCGTCTTGCCGACGCCGACGAGGCCGGTGATGGCAACGACCTCGCCGTCGCCGAGCGTCAGCGAGATCGGCCGGGCGCCCGGCGCAATGCGTAGACCCTCGATCGTCACGACTGCCTTGGCCGAATTCCTGACGACGATCTGGTCGAGATGGATCTTGCGGCCGAGCATGGCGTTGACCGCGCCTTCATAGTCGAGCGGTTTCCTGTCGAAAATGCCTGAGATGATCCCGTCACGCATCGAGACGATGCGGTCGGCCAGCCGCCTGATGTCCGACATGCGATGCGAGATGTAGAGGATCGCCACGCCCTGCTCGCGCAGCCTGTCGATCAGCGCGAACAGCCGGTCGGCCTCAGCGCTGGACAGCGATGAGGTCGGCTCGTCGAGGATCAGCACTTTCGGCTTGTGCGCCAGCGCGCGGGCAATCGCCACCATCTGGCGATCGGCCAGCGAAAGATCGCTCACCCGCGCCTTCAAATCGATGGCCAGCCCCATGCGGTCGGCAACCGCCTTGGCCTCCCGCCGCACACGGACGGGATTGAACAGGGTCGGCGCGCCGCTGCCGCTCAGTCGGTCGAGGGTCAGGTTGGTGGCGACGTCGAGGTCGGCGACGACACCGTCGTTAATATTCTGGTGCACGGTGACAACGCCGGCGCGGATCGCTTCGGCCGGGGTTTTCGGTGCGAAATCCTGGTCGGCGAGCGCCATCGTGCCGCCGCCGCGTTCGTAGACACCGGAGATGATCTTGACGAGGGTGGATTTGCCGGCGCCGTTGGCGCCCATCAGCACGGTGACTTCGCCGGCATGCAATTCGACCGAGACGCCGCCTAGCACCTCGTTATGGCCAAAGGATTTCCTCAGTCCCTCTACGCGGAACACGGCATTACCGACCATGCGTTCCTCCCTGACATGACGCTATGGGCTGTATCGGCAATTGTCAACACGATTGACAATTGCCAGATCGCTTCCTAGCTTGGCCCAGCCGCCACGCCTCCGTTATGTTCGGAGCGCATAAGCGGGAGGATGACGATGACTGAAAAATTGCCGTTCGAAGCACTATCGGTCGAAACCCTGGCTGCACGCCTTGGCGGCAACGAGGCGCTATGCGCGAAGATCGGCAAGGACACTGGCGCCTGGAAGGTCCGCGAGGTCGGCGACGGCAATCTCAACCTGGTGTTCATCGTCGAGGGCGCCAGCGGTGCAGCCGTGGTCAAGCAAGCCCTGCCCTATGTTCGCCTGGTCGGCGACAGCTGGCCGCTGCCGTTGAAGCGCTCCTTCTTCGAATATCACGCACTGACCAGGCAAGAGGCACGCGCGCCAGGCTCGGTGCCGGCGATCCATTATTTCGATGAAGGCCAGGCGCTGATCATCATGGAATATCTTGCGCCGCCGCATATCATCCTGCGCCGTGCGCTGATCGACGGCCGGCAATTGCCGAACATCGCCCGGGATATCGGCCTGTTCATGGCCCGGACGCTGTTTCGCGGCTCCGACCTCCATATGGCCGCCAAGGACCGCAAGGCCGATCTGGCGCTGTTCGCCGACAATGTCGAGCTTTGCGACATCACCGAAAGCCTGGTGTTTTCCGACCCCTATTTCGACGCCAAGATGAACCGGCACACCTCGCCGCAGCTCGACGGCCTGGTCGCCGAACTGCGCGCCGACCGCGACCTCAAGGTCGAGGCGCAGCGGCTGAAGCACATCTTCGCCGCCAATGCCGAAACGCTGCTGCATGGCGATCTGCATTCCGGCTCGATCATGGTCACCGACAGCGAAACCCGGATGATCGATCCGGAGTTCGCCTTCTACGGTCCGATGGCTTTCGATGTCGGCATGCTGCTCGCCAATTTCTGGATGTCGTTCTTCTCGCAACGCGGCCACGAGGAGGAGGGAAAGCGCGACGCCATGCGCGCCTATCTGCTCGGTGTGACGGTCGAGACATGGTCGGTGTTCCGCGCCGAATTCTCGCATCTATGGCGCACCGAGCGCACCGGCATGCTCTATCAGAAGAGCCTGTTCGAGGATCAGGGCGACAGGCTCGGCGCCGAGCAGGCGCTCGACCATGTGCTGCACCAGATGTGGACCGACCTGCTCGGCTTTGCCGGCATCGAGGTTCATCGGCGTATCCTCGGCCTCGCCCACAATGCCGATTTCGAGACCATTGCCGACGAGGATCTGCGCGCCAGTTGTGAAGCAAAGGCGCTGCGATTCGGCCGCCATCTCGCCGTCAACCGGCGCCAGATCCACAGCATCGACGAGGTCAACCAACTGGCCGCGCTGATCGAACAGGAGAGCAGCATTTG